>NZ_CAIJDS010000005.1:0-193054 GCF_903819475.1 Rhodococcus sp. UFZ-B548 | reverse complement strand
TGCACGTATATTGCGTTAGATGCAATATAGAGCCGTGAAGGCCTGATCAGCAAGGCGCGATACACTCGCGTTGTCGTTCAAAGCGCCCCGGATTCGCCAGGGAGAATCCTCGAACCGTGCATCCGATGCAACTCCACCGGGTTCTCCGGATCGCTCATCTACATCGGAAACGTCGGCACCGGATTTTCTTCGAGACAGCGCCGCGAACTACGCGAACAACTCATCGACATCGAACGACCCACCAGCCCGTTCGTGAGCGCACCGCCACGAGCAATCGCCCGCGAAGCCCGCTGGTCAGAACCACTTTTAGTGTGCGACGTCGAGTACCGCGAGTACACCGGCGGCGGACTCAGACACCCTGCATTCAAAGGTATGCGCATCGACAAGACCGCCACCGACGTCGACCTCCCCGGACGCCACTGACCACCACCGGCCCGACGAAACCGACGGGAACTGGGGCGGATCGTCAAGCGAGTCGCCCTTCAAGGTCCGGTGCGGACTGAGAAGTACGTGCTTGGCTCGGCTGTGAGGCGGATCTGACTCCCACCTCACAGCCAGAGCGTCGAGCGCGACTACCGCAGTGCTGTCAACGTGAACTGAGGATCTGGTCGAAGGCGGCAATCATGGCAATTGCGGTAGTGATGGATCCGATGGGCTCGTAGTAGGCCGCTCCGATTGCGGCAGCGGTACCGATGGCGCCCAGTAACAGCAGGCGAAGCAGCCTTCGAGGAGGCGGGACATCGCCCCTCTCTGGTGCTGTGGGGTCCGTGGGGGATAGCGTCATGACACGTCCTCTTTCTACTTTGTCGTGATTGCGGGCGATGACGGCTCTCCGTTGGCGCGGAGGGCCGTCGCTGTGCGAGCAGCGATGGCGTTGCCGTCACCCACTACTGCACTCGACGAGGAGAGCTTTGTCGAGTACGGTTCAGGGAGCGGAGTTCACGCTTTGACCGGACTTCGTAACTAGTTACTTTGAGACACGGAAACAGGAACAAGGAAAAAGGTTCATAGGGCCGGTCTATCGGTAACCATTGAACGTCCAAATATTGAGGGTGCGAAGTGCCGATCGCTGACGAATTGAAGTCCCGTCGAGACCATCTCGACGCGATAGTTGCCGGCAAAAACCTCGACAGTGTGGTCCGAGCGAACCTTCAAGAGGTATGGAAGAAGAGCGCTCCTGCCGAGATAGTCATCCGGTCAGGATTCGCACGTCGCATCCCGGAATTGGTTGACTCCGAGATCGACGGCATCTCGATAAGGGACAAGCCGAGGCCAGTGCTCCCGAGGCGTCCACCTTTGTCGGTGCTAGCCCAGAAGTCCAAAGGCGTTGGGCTTCGTCTTGCCGTCACGCTTCCATTCCTGGTGCAATCCGATCGACACCTGATCGAAGCTGACTCCAAGTTCCGTTGGCCAATCGAGAGCACACATCCAAGCCCGAGTGCGCTCCTCGATGTTGTAGTCGTCAACGCAAATCACATCCCGGGGAAGAAAGAATTTGAGGTAGACAAGGCGGCCAACCGCAAACGTCAGATAGGTCAGGCCATCACGGCACTCGCTGAGCCGGAAGTGAATCTGCTGTGGCTGCCGGAAGCAAAGGGCCAGGGATACCGAAAACACAAAGACATTCGACTGAACCTGGAAGATGGCGGGCACAGGCGCACAGTGAGGACCCGCTACCAAGTACCAACACCGACAGAGCAAGTCATTCGGATTCCCGCCAACTTCTACCTCAACGGCTGGATTCATGCATTGTCGAACCGCGAAATCGCTATGTGGCTGATGCTGCGTGACTTGCATGGACTCGCGGGCGGACCTCCTGGCACCGAACTGGATATTATTGCCCGCGATCGAATCCTCAACTACGACCTGACCAGAGCAGCCTGGGAGTCTTACCGGAGGCTTGCGGACTACGGGTTGATCACCTTCAAGGCGGATCCGAATCGTCGCGCCGATGGGACTGTCGAGGGTGGACGTAGGAGGCCTGAATCTGAACGTCACAGGTTCTATCTCACCGACGATGGGTTGAACGAACCTGGAGTGGCAACTGTGTCGAAACAGATTCATGAGGAGTGCGACCGCCTATAGCTCTCAAGAGTCGGCGCACTAGCTCATTTCCGGGTGATGATCGTCCGCAACACGAAGCGGAACACCACCGCTGTACCGGCCCCGACTGCGACGCCAGCCACCACGTCGGCGAGGAGAACTCCGACGGTGACACCGAGGGCCGTTGCGGCCGCGATCGCCAACGCGACATCGGTAGGCGCCGGCCGAGGGCTGGTGATCGCACTTCCCCTTTCGCGACAGTCGACGACGTACTCGCAGAGATCATCACACGCCGTTTGACGCGGAAGTCGGACCCACGCTGTTCAATGGGACGGGAACCGACTACGAGGAGGTCAGGCCATGTGCGGGCGCTACGCAAGCAAAAGCTCAAGCAAGGAATTGCAGACGTTCTTCGATACCATGCAAACCGTCGGCGACGAACTCCCACCGTCCTACAACGTCGCCCCCACACAACCTGTCCGTGTGATCCTCGAACGAACCCCACACGAGGAACCCGATGCCGAGCCCAAGCGCCAGCTCCGGACCGTCAATTGGGGCCTGTTGCCGGCCTGGGCCAAGGATCGAAAGATGGCGTCCAAACTCATCAACGCCCGCAGTGAAACCGTCACGGAGAAGCCCTCATTCAGAAGTAGTGCTTCCAAACGGCGTGCCATCATCCCGGCCGCCGGATACTACGAATGGATGAAAAGTGAAGCAGGGGACAAGATTCCATACTTCCTTCACGGTGAGGACGACATCCTTGCAATGGCCGGACTCTACGAGTTGTGGCCCGATCCTGAACTGCCCGAAGATGATCCGAACAGGTGGGTATGGACCTGCACAGTCTTGACTCGGCCAGCCAGCGATGTCACGGGACACATACACGACAGATCCCCGCTGATTCTGCCCGAATCATTCTGGGAACACTGGCTCGATCCGACACTCACCGATAAAGGTGAAGTCCAGGCCATGATCAACTCCGTTCCGGAGCCGCACCTCGAACCCTACGAAGTCTCGACCGCTGTGAATTCTCCGAGGAACAACGATCCGAGCTTGCTCGAGCCGGTGGCCCGACCGTAGCGATCCAGACCTCTTTCGATACGGTTCTGATCGAACTTGTGTTCGAGTACCCTGGGTGCGCGGGTCGTACGCGCGGATCCAGGAAAGCGGGGCGACGATGAACCAGCAGCCCCACTCATCAGCGGAAACAATGCTGACCAAGGCGGAAAAGCTCGAACAGCTACGCCGCAAGATGGCCTCGATCCCTGCCCGCTCCGACGGCACCGAACCCGCTACGCCGTCGGTGATGCTCAAACCCGTCGGCGAGCGCGAGCCGACTCCGATCGTGGCCACCGCGCAATCGACCCTCCGGATGCTTCCCGTTCCGGAGCCGATCGGTGATCTGCTCCCACGCGGCGGGCTGGCCCGAGGAACCGTCGTCAGCGTCGACGGCGCAGCCTCGGTCCTGATCGGACTCCTCGCCACCGTCACCGCCGCCGGTGGGCACGTTGCGGTGATCGGAATGCCCGGACTCGGACTCCTCGCCTTCCACGAGCAAGGTGGCGACTTGGCGAAGGTCGCGTTCTCTCGGGTTTTCAGTTCTGTGGCGTGATGTCGTGCAAGGATGCACGAAGGGCGTTCTCGCACCGTTTCTTTGGGGGTGTGGTTGCTGTTGTTCTCTGTGGTGCCAGGAGAGGAGATGCTGTGAAGGCTTTTCTGGTGCGGATGCCGTCGGGTGGGCGGTATTGGACGGTGGTCGACGGCGGTTACGACGTGATGGCGGTGGCGGACCGCTATCTGCGGGAGTTGCGGTTCGGTCGGGATCGAGCGGAGTCGACGACGAAGGCGTACGCGCAGAGCATCGCATTGTTCCTCCGATGGTGCGATCGCACCGGCCGTCAATGGCCCGCTGCGGCAAGAGATATGGGTCTGTTCATCGTGTGGTTGAAGTACACGCGCGTGGACGGCTCGCCGGTGGTGGCGGGGCCGGGTGCCGAACCGGTTCGGGGTGCTTCTCGGATCAATCAAATTCTTGTTGCGGTTCGCGGCTTCCTCTCGTTCGCGGTGGTGGCGAAGGAAGCGCCGGGGGCGGTGCTCGAGCAGCTCTACGAGCTCGCCGACACCCGTGATCTGCCGTTGGCAGCGCAGGGAGAGGACGGAATCCTGCGTTACCGCTTGCGAGCCCGACACAGTCTGCGGGAACCCCGAACAGACGTCGATCGGGCAAGCGACGACGAACTCGTCGCGCTTTTTCGGGTGTGTCGGTCTGCGCGGGATCGGTTGATTGTGTTGCTGCTTTCCCGTGCAGGGTTGCGGCGTGGTGAGCTCGTGGGTGTGCGCCGCAGTGATGTGCATTTGTTGCCGGATAATGCGGTGCATCGGTGTCTGATTCGTGGGGCGCATGTGCACGTGGTGCGGCGCGAGAATTCGAATGGTGCGGTGGCTAAATCGCGTCACCCACGAGCGGTTCCGCTCGATTTCCTGGTGGTACGTGCTCTCGATCTGTACTTGCTTGAGCGCGCGACGAAACCTGCTGCCGCAGAGTGCGACTTCCTGTTGGTCAACTTGTTTCGGGAGCCGCTGGGTGCTCCGATGACGGTGGGCGCGATCAACGAGCTGTTCGAGGCGTTGTGTGCGCGGGCGCAGCTGGGCCGGCCGATTTCGCCGCATCAGTGCAGGCACGGGTTCGCCAGCAATCTGGCCGATTCCGGCGCGTTGCTCGACGAGATACAGGGGTTGCTCGGGCACGCGTCCCCGATGTCGGCGCAGCCGTATCTGCATCCGTCACCGGATCGGTTGCGGGACGCGGTCGAGCGGGTTCCGTCCCCGCGCGCGATGATCGAGGGTTTGTCGTGACGACCTCACAGGCGTTGCCCCTCTTCGATGTCAGGGACGACGATGCCGTTGTCGCGTCGTTGTGGGAACAGATCCGACCTGACTTCCTGGAAGTGTTGGGATGGACTGAGCGAAGGGTCACGTACTTTCCACGTGAGCATCCGCAGTTGGGATGCAGGCAATGCGTGGTGACCGGTTGTGGGATCAAGGCCGACAATCCGCAAAGTTTGTGTCCTTTCTGCCGGAAGCGGTGGATTGCCGATGGCCGCCTGCCTGTCGAGGAGTTCGCGAAGACACCTCGGCAGTGGACGCAGTCCGGTGCGGGCAGGTGCGCAGTGCCGGACTGTGCGAGACCGTGGGTCTCGCGCCACGCAGTGTTGTGCCATTCGCACCACTGGTCGCGCGTGAAGACGGCGAACGTGTCCCTGGAGGAGTTTCTGGCGCGGTCCGGGGTGGTCGCATTACCGTCGTTCGGACCGTGTCAGGTAGCGGCATGCACCCGCGACCGCAGCACAAGTGGGGCGTACTGCGTCAACCACTCTCTGCATTGGAACCGCTTGATCGCTGATGCCGCGATCGGTGGGCAGGAGGTGGACGAACCACGATTTCGGCGTACTTCTGCCGCGATTCCGACGGTCAACGAATGCAGCCTGCGGGGCTTGCCGGATCGCGTTGTCGCCGAAGTACTTTTCGGCGTGCAACACCGGACGGAGTGGGGTGCGAAGACGCTGCCCGAGCACGTCCGCCCGCTGATCGCGAAACTGCTGGCCGAAGAGTGTCGGTCGGTTGAGGAGGTGGATCCGACGCAGCTGGCGGAGAATTCGAAGATCCTTTGTCGGTACATCGTCAAGTCGGTGCGGCGATTGAGGTTGACTCCGGAAACGGAACGAGTCAAAGACGACTGGGACACTTCGGTGTTCGGTTACACAGGGACGCTGCGGTTCGGGAAGATCTCGCAACCGTGGTTGCGGGAAGCGGCCAAGATTTGGGCGTACAACGATCTGCCTCAGCGGCGCTCACTGAACGCGAAAGCTGCCGCGCAGAACGACCTCCGCTCTCTGGCGAGATTGTCGGAAAGCTTACGGTTGCAACGACCGAGTGACCACGGCAACGACCCGCACCTGCTTTCTCGGAGCGATATGTGTGGATTTCTGAATCGGTTGACGTTTTTGTGCGCGGACGGAACGATCAGCGCGAAAACCCGGCATGTCACGGTGCAGGATCTTCGTCGATTGACGGGGAAGATGCGTGCGCTGGGCCTGACCCGCCCGGGTCAGCCGATGCAGGGACTTCCGGACGACTTCATCCTGTATCCGGAAGACATACCTCAGGAAGGTGATGTCGAGAAGGAATGCAGGGATCTTCCGATCGAGGTGATGCGGCATATCTGCGAACATCTCGACGAATTGGAGCAGGCAAGCACGAGAGATATTCGAGTGGCGGTGGAGTTGATCATCGATACCGGACGGCGACCGGATGAGATCTGCCGGCTCGACCTCGACTGCTTGGACCGGGACGAGCAGGGCAAACCTGTCCTCGTCTACACCAACTTCAAAGCCGATCACCGGGGTGCGCGTCTGCCGATCGCCGAAGCCACTGCTGCCACGATCATCGCCCAATGCGAGCGCGTCCGTGCTCGATTCCCCGATGAGCCGATCGAGACGCTCAAACTCATCTCCGCTCCGACACGAAATCCGCACGGACGGCGGGCGTTGAATGACAAATACCTCAGCAAACGCCATCACGAGTGGATCCTCACTCTCCCCGACATCAGCATCCCGATGACCGTGGAATCCGACGGCAAACGGGTGACGAAAATGTTGCCGTTCAATCGGTCCCAGATATTTCTCTACGCCTACAGGCATACATACGCCCAGCGCCACGCCGACGCAGGTGTGGGCGTGGATGTCTTGTGCCAGTTGATGGGTCATCGATACATCGGCACGACACAGGTGTATTACCGCGTCGGTGAAGACAGGCGCAGGGAAGCCGTCGATCGGCTCACGAGTATGCACTTCGATCGACACGGAACCAGGATCTGGCGTGAAGCGACCGCGCTACTCGATTCCGAACACCTCCGCCGCGCGGTCGGCGAGGTCGCCGTCCCCTACGGAAGCTGCAGCGAACCGAGCAACGTTGCCGCCGGCGGGCACGACTGCCCGATCCGGTTTCGATGCGTCGGCTGCTCACACTTCTCGACCGATGTGTCGTACCTGCCCGACCTCGAAGGTTATCTCGCGGCGTTGCTGCGTAGCCGTGAGCGACTTCGCGGTGCGTTCGTCGCCGATGACTGGGCCACGGCAGAAGCGATGCCCTCGGAAGCGGAAATCTCCCGCATCCGTCGCCTGATCTCACAGATCAAAACCGAGGTCGATGACTTACCTACCACGGATCGCGCTCAGATCGAGGAATCGATCGGAATCGTGCGCCGGGCCCGCACCACCGTCGTCGGTCTCGGGACACCGCAGGTCAGGCAACCGCTCCCCGATGTCCGGCCGGACAGGACATCTGAGCAATGACGAACCCGATGATCAACGGACGCCGCGCTGACACCTCTCGTCGCAGGCAACGAGTACTGACCACACTCGAAGGCGCTGTGGCGGTCGGAACGCAGATCAGTGTCGCCGGGATCGCCCGAGCAGCGGGAGTGGACCGCACCTTCCTGTACCGCCACAAGGACCTGCTCTCTCAGATCTATACCGCTCAAGCTGCGCCGACAAGCATTACGGCGAATGAGGCTGCGGTAACGCGAGAATCGTTGCACGCGGACCTCGCCAACGCACAGCAACGCATCACCCGCTTCGCCGCCCACAACGCGCTCCTGGAGCGGAAACTCTCCGAACTGCTCGGGCAACAGGTCTGGCGCGAGTCCGGGCTCGGCGCACCCGCCGACGTCGAACAACTCCAACGCCGCATCACCTCGCTCGAGCAGCAGGTCGTCGACCTCACCGGCCGCCTCGAAGAACGCGATCAAGAACTCGACGCAGCCCGGACAGCCAACCGCGAACTCTTTGCGAATATGAACAGAACCTGACTATGTCGTATTTGGTTCGAAGGCAACAGTTTTGAACATTCAAAAATTCAGGCCCAGTTCGTACGGAAACAGTGCCCATCTGCAGGGTCCGAGAGTTCTATTCCGAAAAGAAATTTGGTATGTCCTGAACGATTTTGCGTCTCGAAGGACACCGAGATAACACAGGGGTGCGATGACATGCAGTCAACGACGGAGTCGAATGTGTTCGATGGAGGGTGGATGCAATGTTCGTTGGCTGCCGTATGTGTCCGGGCTGCCGTAGTCGATGAGACGGACGGTCACGGCGCTGAGGTTAGCCTCGATGATCTGCGCCGTCAGCCATCGATCTCCGTCACGAAATTCCCAGTTTTGAGCCAGGTAGCTCAACCCGTGGTTGGTGAGGTATTCAGTGGCGGTTTCGTGTGTTGTCGCTTCAGTGAGGGGATAGCCGAAGAGCGTGCACGGCTCGAACAATCCAGTCGCGTTCCCTTTCAGCAGGCCGATGAGTTCGCCGTCGTCGTCGCGATGCACAGGTTCAGGGGATCGCATCAGTGAGTGTCCTTCTCGGGTTGGTTTGTGCGGGTGAATGATTGCCCTCTCAGCTCTTGTGCAAATTGTGGATACATTGCGATGACCGCGTCGATGACTCGTTGAGTTTGCTCATGATGAAAGGAGATCCCCGCACGTTCGTCGGCGGAACCGTCGTAGCGGGTGAGATCTTGCCGTTCTCCGCGTTTCCACACTCCGACGACCTTTTGTGAATCGCTGATGACCTCGTCAGGTCTTCCATCGACCAGCACCAGGTCGGCGATGGCACCAGGAATGATCCGCCCGCGGCCGACGAGTGCGAAGACCTCCGCCGGATCCGCGGTCGCAGCACGTAGTGCAGCAACAGGTGAGAGTCCCGCGGCCACCAGATGCTGTAGCTCCCTATGCAGCGAGGCCCCGTGAACCGTGCCGGGGTTCGGTGCGTCCGTTCCCGCGAGGATTGTGCAACCCGCTCGGTGCAGAGCCCCGACATTCTGTGCTGCGATCTCGAATGAAGGCATCTGGGGTGGCATCCACCGTTTCGATTGAGCTTCGAGTACGTCGATCCACGCCGGACTGAGTGCATCGACCAGAGCCGCTTGGGTGAGCAACGGCGCCGGTTCGCCGGGGGACGGAAACCCGTCTTGGATGGAGAGGGTGGCGATGACCGCCGCCTTGGCCTCGACGATCGCGGCGATCTGGGCGTGCGTCATCTCATCCGTCGGTGCGTGAGCGAGAACATCGACTCCGCAGTCGACGACCTCGACCGCGTCGACAGCCTGATGCGCGTGTGCAACTGCGAGCATGTTCTCCGCATGTGCCGCGTCGACGAGTGCGCGGATGGTCGGAAGTTCGAGTGATGGCAGCGTCATCCCGACCCCTTGGCCGCTCTCGTAGAACAGTTTGAGGTAGGTTGCGCCTTCGTTGCGCCGGGCCCGGACGAAATCCGCCGCCTCCTGAGCGCTGCTGACATACGGGAACGGTGCGTACATCATCGACGGATGCCCACCGGGTGCGGTGGCACCGATACTCGAACTGAATACCGTCGCGTTCCCCCGCTCGTGGCCTTCGCTGATGGCGCGCTGAACGAGTGGCGGCTTACTGAACATGTCCAGGACCGTGGTCACACCGAACGACAGTGCTTGTGCAGGAGCACCGGGGAGCAGATGGACGTGTGAGTCGATGAGGCCCGGAACCAGAGTGCCTCCGTGTCCGTCGATCAGGTCATCGTGGGCGCGAGCGATGACCAGATCGCCGAGTTCGACAATCGTTCCCAGTTCGAGCCGGACCGCTGTTGCAGCGATGAGATCCAGGCCGTCGAAGACACGCACGTTCGTGATAGTTGTTCCCATGTCTGGAACGGTAGAAGTTGACACAATGTGAAGGTCAAGTCGTGAGCAGGTGGGAGGTTCTGTGGTGGAACTGTCGATAGGACAGGTGTCTCGGCGAGTGGGAGTTTCCGCGCGAACGCTCAGGCATTGGGATCAGTTCGGATTGTTCACTCCGACCACGGTGTCCGGCAATGGTTATCGCTGGTATGACGAAGTGCAGTTGCCACGCTTGTATCGAATTATTGCTTTACGTCGCAGTGGATTAGGGCTGGACGAGATTCGCGACGTCACGGTTGGAGGTGACGGCGAAGCCGAGTCGCTTCGTATCCATATCGATGCCCTCACGGTGGAGAGGGATCGTCTCGATCGACTCATCTCCACCCTCGAAGAACACGTCGTGTCGCTCGAGAATGCGTCACCTTACGACGAGGAAAGGCATGAGCGAGAGTTCTCCGCGTTCACAACCCGGCTCGACGACAGATTCGGCAATGCCGTGTCGGAGATAGCGGGATCTCTCCCTCCCACGGCGATGACCGATGCCGACGTAGCGCACATGAGCGCTCAGCAATCTCGTCTACTGCAGAAATTTGCGGATCTCATGGCTACAGGAGCCGCAGCCACCTCCGAAGAAGTCCTTGATGTCGTCGCCGAACACTATGCTGCGGTGAGCCAATTTTGGACGCCTTCGGCGTCGGCATATCGGTCACTAGGCAAGATGTATGTGGACGATCCACTCCAGCGAGGTTTCGTGGAGACGATTGACCCGGCCCTTCCTGAATGGCTCGCGGAGGCAATCGGAGCGTACGCCGAGCAGCGTATGCCGCCGTGATGCGTTGGATTGAAAGATCCGGCCCGCTACGGATGTGGATACCCGGCGATCGAGTAGCCCGTTGACCACTCGAGGCTCTCTGTACTACACCTCTGTCGATCTGTTGCGCCCACACCTAAGCCTCTGAGCTGCAAAGTCTTCGCGCTGGCGGCGACGAACAGAATTACTCCCCTAGAGAAGTCGCGTTCTCTCGGGTTTTCAGTTCTGTGGCGTGATGTCGTGCAAGGATGCACGAAGGGCGTTCTCGCACCGTTTCTTTGGGGGTGTGGTTGCTGTTGTTCTCTGTGGTGCCAGGAGAGGAGATGCTGTGAAGGCTTTTCTGGTGCGGATGCCGTCGGGTGGGCGGTATTGGACGGTGGTCGACGGCGGTTACGACGTGATGGCGGTGGCGGACCGCTATCTGCGGGAGTTGCGGTTCGGTCGGGATCGAGCGGAGTCGACGACGAAGGCGTACGCGCAGAGCATCGCATTGTTCCTCCGATGGTGCGATCGCACCGGCCGTCAATGGCCCGCTGCGGCAAGAGATATGGGTCTGTTCATCGTGTGGTTGAAGTACACGCGCGTGGACGGCTCGCCGGTGGTGGCGGGGCCGGGTGCCGAACCGGTTCGGGGTGCTTCTCGGATCAATCAAATTCTTGTTGCGGTTCGCGGCTTCCTCTCGTTCGCGGTGGTGGCGAAGGAAGCGCCGGGGGCGGTGCTCGAGCAGCTCTACGAGCTCGCCGACACCCGTGATCTGCCGTTGGCAGCGCAGGGAGAGGACGGAATCCTGCGTTACCGCTTGCGAGCCCGACACAGTCTGCGGGAACCCCGAACAGACGTCGATCGGGCAAGCGACGACGAACTCGTCGCGCTTTTTCGGGTGTGTCGGTCTGCGCGGGATCGGTTGATTGTGTTGCTGCTTTCCCGTGCAGGGTTGCGGCGTGGTGAGCTCGTGGGTGTGCGCCGCAGTGATGTGCATTTGTTGCCGGATAATGCGGTGCATCGGTGTCTGATTCGTGGGGCGCATGTGCACGTGGTGCGGCGCGAGAATTCGAATGGTGCGGTGGCTAAATCGCGTCACCCACGAGCGGTTCCGCTCGATTTCCTGGTGGTACGTGCTCTCGATCTGTACTTGCTTGAGCGCGCGACGAAACCTGCTGCCGCAGAGTGCGACTTCCTGTTGGTCAACTTGTTTCGGGAGCCGCTGGGTGCTCCGATGACGGTGGGCGCGATCAACGAGCTGTTCGAGGCGTTGTGTGCGCGGGCGCAGCTGGGCCGGCCGATTTCGCCGCATCAGTGCAGGCACGGGTTCGCCAGCAATCTGGCCGATTCCGGCGCGTTGCTCGACGAGATACAGGGGTTGCTCGGGCACGCGTCCCCGATGTCGGCGCAGCCGTATCTGCATCCGTCACCGGATCGGTTGCGGGACGCGGTCGAGCGGGTTCCGTCCCCGCGCGCGATGATCGAGGGTTTGTCGTGACGACCTCACAGGCGTTGCCCCTCTTCGATGTCAGGGACGACGATGCCGTTGTCGCGTCGTTGTGGGAACAGATCCGACCTGACTTCCTGGAAGTGTTGGGATGGACTGAGCGAAGGGTCACGTACTTTCCACGTGAGCATCCGCAGTTGGGATGCAGGCAATGCGTGGTGACCGGTTGTGGGATCAAGGCCGACAATCCGCAAAGTTTGTGTCCTTTCTGCCGGAAGCGGTGGATTGCCGATGGCCGCCTGCCTGTCGAGGAGTTCGCGAAGACACCTCGGCAGTGGACGCAGTCCGGTGCGGGCAGGTGCGCAGTGCCGGACTGTGCGAGACCGTGGGTCTCGCGCCACGCAGTGTTGTGCCATTCGCACCACTGGTCGCGCGTGAAGACGGCGAACGTGTCCCTGGAGGAGTTTCTGGCGCGGTCCGGGGTGGTCGCATTACCGTCGTTCGGACCGTGTCAGGTAGCGGCATGCACCCGCGACCGCAGCACAAGTGGGGCGTACTGCGTCAACCACTCTCTGCATTGGAACCGCTTGATCGCTGATGCCGCGATCGGTGGGCAGGAGGTGGACGAACCACGATTTCGGCGTACTTCTGCCGCGATTCCGACGGTCAACGAATGCAGCCTGCGGGGCTTGCCGGATCGCGTTGTCGCCGAAGTACTTTTCGGCGTGCAACACCGGACGGAGTGGGGTGCGAAGACGCTGCCCGAGCACGTCCGCCCGCTGATCGCGAAACTGCTGGCCGAAGAGTGTCGGTCGGTTGAGGAGGTGGATCCGACGCAGCTGGCGGAGAATTCGAAGATCCTTTGTCGGTACATCGTCAAGTCGGTGCGGCGATTGAGGTTGACTCCGGAAACGGAACGAGTCAAAGACGACTGGGACACTTCGGTGTTCGGTTACACAGGGACGCTGCGGTTCGGGAAGATCTCGCAACCGTGGTTGCGGGAAGCGGCCAAGATTTGGGCGTACAACGATCTGCCTCAGCGGCGCTCACTGAACGCGAAAGCTGCCGCGCAGAACGACCTCCGCTCTCTGGCGAGATTGTCGGAAAGCTTACGGTTGCAACGACCGAGTGACCACGGCAACGACCCGCACCTGCTTTCTCGGAGCGATATGTGTGGATTTCTGAATCGGTTGACGTTTTTGTGCGCGGACGGAACGATCAGCGCGAAAACCCGGCATGTCACGGTGCAGGATCTTCGTCGATTGACGGGGAAGATGCGTGCGCTGGGCCTGACCCGCCCGGGTCAGCCGATGCAGGGACTTCCGGACGACTTCATCCTGTATCCGGAAGACATACCTCAGGAAGGTGATGTCGAGAAGGAATGCAGGGATCTTCCGATCGAGGTGATGCGGCATATCTGCGAACATCTCGACGAATTGGAGCAGGCAAGCACGAGAGATATTCGAGTGGCGGTGGAGTTGATCATCGATACCGGACGGCGACCGGATGAGATCTGCCGGCTCGACCTCGACTGCTTGGACCGGGACGAGCAGGGCAAACCTGTCCTCGTCTACACCAACTTCAAAGCCGATCACCGGGGTGCGCGTCTGCCGATCGCCGAAGCCACTGCTGCCACGATCATCGCCCAATGCGAGCGCGTCCGTGCTCGATTCCCCGATGAGCCGATCGAGACGCTCAAACTCATCTCCGCTCCGACACGAAATCCGCACGGACGGCGGGCGTTGAATGACAAATACCTCAGCAAACGCCATCACGAGTGGATCCTCACTCTCCCCGACATCAGCATCCCGATGACCGTGGAATCCGACGGCAAACGGGTGACGAAAATGTTGCCGTTCAATCGGTCCCAGATATTTCTCTACGCCTACAGGCATACATACGCCCAGCGCCACGCCGACGCAGGTGTGGGCGTGGATGTCTTGTGCCAGTTGATGGGTCATCGATACATCGGCACGACACAGGTGTATTACCGCGTCGGTGAAGACAGGCGCAGGGAAGCCGTCGATCGGCTCACGAGTATGCACTTCGATCGACACGGAACCAGGATCTGGCGTGAAGCGACCGCGCTACTCGATTCCGAACACCTCCGCCGCGCGGTCGGCGAGGTCGCCGTCCCCTACGGAAGCTGCAGCGAACCGAGCAACGTTGCCGCCGGCGGGCACGACTGCCCGATCCGGTTTCGATGCGTCGGCTGCTCACACTTCTCGACCGATGTGTCGTACCTGCCCGACCTCGAAGGTTATCTCGCGGCGTTGCTGCGTAGCCGTGAGCGACTTCGCGGTGCGTTCGTCGCCGATGACTGGGCCACGGCAGAAGCGATGCCCTCGGAAGCGGAAATCTCCCGCATCCGTCGCCTGATCTCACAGATCAAAACCGAGGTCGATGACTTACCTACCACGGATCGCGCTCAGATCGAGGAATCGATCGGAATCGTGCGCCGGGCCCGCACCACCGTCGTCGGTCTCGGGACACCGCAGGTCAGGCAACCGCTCCCCGATGTCCGGCCGGACAGGACATCTGAGCAATGACGAACCCGATGATCAACGGACGCCGCGCTGACACCTCTCGTCGCAGGCAACGAGTACTGACCACACTCGAAGGCGCTGTGGCGGTCGGAACGCAGATCAGTGTCGCCGGGATCGCCCGAGCAGCGGGAGTGGACCGCACCTTCCTGTACCGCCACAAGGACCTGCTCTCTCAGATCTATACCGCTCAAGCTGCGCCGACAAGCATTACGGCGAATGAGGCTGCGGTAACGCGAGAATCGTTGCACGCGGACCTCGCCAACGCACAGCAACGCATCACCCGCTTCGCCGCCCACAACGCGCTCCTGGAGCGGAAACTCTCCGAACTGCTCGGGCAACAGGTCTGGCGCGAGTCCGGGCTCGGCGCACCCGCCGACGTCGAACAACTCCAACGCCGCATCACCTCGCTCGAGCAGCAGGTCGTCGACCTCACCGGCCGCCTCGAAGAACGCGATCAAGAACTCGACGCAGCCCGGACAGCCAACCGCGAACTCTTTGCGAATATGAACAGAACCTGACTATGTCGTATTTGGTTCGAAGGCAACAGTTTTGAACATTCAAAAATTCAGGCCCAGTTCGTACGGAAACAGTGCCCATCTGCAGGGTCCGAGAGTTCTATTCCGAAAAGAAATTTGGTATGTCCTGAACGATTTTGCGTCTCGAAGGACACCGAGATAACACAGGGGTGCGATGACATGCAGTCAACGACGGAGTCGAATGTGTTCGATGGAGGGTGGATGCAATGTTCGTTGGCTGCCGTATGTGTCCGGGCTGCCGTAGTCGATGAGACGGACGGTCACGGCGCTGAGGTTAGCCTCGATGATCTGCGCCGTCAGCCATCGATCTCCGTCACGAAATTCCCAGTTTTGAGCCAGGTAGCTCAACCCGTGGTTGGTGAGGTATTCAGTGGCGGTTTCGTGTGTTGTCGCTTCAGTGAGGGGATAGCCGAAGAGCGTGCACGGCTCGAACAATCCAGTCGCGTTCCCTTTCAGCAGGCCGATGAGTTCGCCGTCGTCGTCGCGATGCACAGGTTCAGGGGATCGCATCAGTGAGTGTCCTTCTCGGGTTGGTTTGTGCGGGTGAATGATTGCCCTCTCAGCTCTTGTGCAAATTGTGGATACATTGCGATGACCGCGTCGATGACTCGTTGAGTTTGCTCATGATGAAAGGAGATCCCCGCACGTTCGTCGGCGGAACCGTCGTAGCGGGTGAGATCTTGCCGTTCTCCGCGTTTCCACACTCCGACGACCTTTTGTGAATCGCTGATGACCTCGTCAGGTCTTCCATCGACCAGCACCAGGTCGGCGATGGCACCAGGAATGATCCGCCCGCGGCCGACGAGTGCGAAGACCTCCGCCGGATCCGCGGTCGCAGCACGTAGTGCAGCAACAGGTGAGAGTCCCGCGGCCACCAGATGCTGTAGCTCCCTATGCAGCGAGGCCCCGTGAACCGTGCCGGGGTTCGGTGCGTCCGTTCCCGCGAGGATTGTGCAACCCGCTCGGTGCAGAGCCCCGACATTCTGTGCTGCGATCTCGAATGAAGGCATCTGGGGTGGCATCCACCGTTTCGATTGAGCTTCGAGTACGTCGATCCACGCCGGACTGAGTGCATCGACCAGAGCCGCTTGGGTGAGCAACGGCGCCGGTTCGCCGGGGGACGGAAACCCGTCTTGGATGGAGAGGGTGGCGATGACCGCCGCCTTGGCCTCGACGATCGCGGCGATCTGGGCGTGCGTCATCTCATCCGTCGGTGCGTGAGCGAGAACATCGACTCCGCAGTCGACGACCTCGACCGCGTCGACAGCCTGATGCGCGTGTGCAACTGCGAGCATGTTCTCCGCATGTGCCGCGTCGACGAGTGCGCGGATGGTCGGAAGTTCGAGTGATGGCAGCGTCATCCCGACCCCTTGGCCGCTCTCGTAGAACAGTTTGAGGTAGGTTGCGCCTTCGTTGCGCCGGGCCCGGACGAAATCCGCCGCCTCCTGAGCGCTGCTGACATACGGGAACGGTGCGTACATCATCGACGGATGCCCACCGGGTGCGGTGGCACCGATACTCGAACTGAATACCGTCGCGTTCCCCCGCTCGTGGCCTTCGCTGATGGCGCGCTGAACGAGTGGCGGCTTACTGAACATGTCCAGGACCGTGGTCACACCGAACGACAGTGCTTGTGCAGGAGCACCGGGGAGCAGATGGACGTGTGAGTCGATGAGGCCCGGAACCAGAGTGCCTCCGTGTCCGTCGATCAGGTCATCGTGGGCGCGAGCGATGACCAGATCGCCGAGTTCGACAATCGTTCCCAGTTCGAGCCGGACCGCTGTTGCAGCGATGAGATCCAGGCCGTCGAAGACACGCACGTTCGTGATAGTTGTTCCCATGTCTGGAACGGTAGAAGTTGACACAATGTGAAGGTCAAGTCGTGAGCAGGTGGGAGGTTCTGTGGTGGAACTGTCGATAGGACAGGTGTCTCGGCGAGTGGGAGTTTCCGCGCGAACGCTCAGGCATTGGGATCAGTTCGGATTGTTCACTCCGACCACGGTGTCCGGCAATGGTTATCGCTGGTATGACGAAGTGCAGTTGCCACGCTTGTATCGAATTATTGCTTTACGTCGCAGTGGATTAGGGCTGGACGAGATTCGCGACGTCACGGTTGGAGGTGACGGCGAAGCCGAGTCGCTTCGTATCCATATCGATGCCCTCACGGTGGAGAGGGATCGTCTCGATCGACTCATCTCCACCCTCGAAGAACACGTCGTGTCGCTCGAGAATGCGTCACCTTACGACGAGGAAAGGCATGAGCGAGAGTTCTCCGCGTTCACAACCCGGCTCGACGACAGATTCGGCAATGCCGTGTCGGAGATAGCGGGATCTCTCCCTCCCACGGCGATGACCGATGCCGACGTAGCGCACATGAGCGCTCAGCAATCTCGTCTACTGCAGAAATTTGCGGATCTCATGGCTACAGGAGCCGCAGCCACCTCCGAAGAAGTCCTTGATGTCGTCGCCGAACACTATGCTGCGGTGAGCCAATTTTGGACGCCTTCGGCGTCGGCATATCGGTCACTAGGCAAGATGTATGTGGACGATCCACTCCAGCGAGGTTTCGTGGAGACGATTGACCCGGCCCTTCCTGAATGGCTCGCGGAGGCAATCGGAGCGTACGCCGAGCAGCGTATGCCGCCGTGATGCGTTGGATTGAAAGATCCGGCCCGCTACGGATGTGGATACCCGGCGATCGAGTAGCCCGTTGACCACTCGAGGCTCTCTGTACTACACCTCTGTCGATCTGTTGCGCCCACACCTAAGCCTCTGAGCTGCAAAGTCTTCGCGCTGGCGGCGACGAACAGAATTACTCCCCTAGAGAAGTCGCCCTGGTGCCCCAGCCAAAGGACGCTGCAATCGACTGCGCCGCAATTTTGCTGGAGGGTTTCGACGTGGTTGTCCTGGGGCTCTCTGGCAGCGCTGTAACGCCCTCTCGCGGACGGGCTGTGGCCGCGCGCGCGAGGAGTAAGGGATCGCTGTTGATCGTCGCAGAAGGGCAATGGGACGGACCGGATCTGCGGATCTCGTCGCGAGTGGCCGGATACACAGGTCTATCAGCGGGGAGAGGGCGTGTGACCGGAGTTCGACTCGACGTCGCGGCCGCCGGCAAAGGATTCCAACAACGCACAGGCAGCCTGGAAATCCGGGACGAGAGCGGACAACTCCGCTGGGCCACCGTCGACGACACCCTCGCCGCCGGGGTACCGCCATTGAGGGCAGCGCAGTGATCAACACCGACCACTGGACCGAACGCTGGCCCGATCACCCCGTGATCAGGACATTCGACGAGCCGAAAGCAGTGAAAGTCGACGTCGGCCGGGCCCTCCCACTCGGCCGCGGGGGAGCATCACGCGCCGACTACGTGAGCATGCGGGTGAAAACTTCCGCGCTCTACATGTCCGGATACCTCGACGGAATTTTGAGGTACTGGGCGAAAATGCACGACGGCCAATGGCTGGCCGGAGTAACCGTGCGAGTCACCGATGCCGGCGGAACCAACCTCGTCGAAATCGACATGCTCGTGACCGCCGACGCCATCGCGGAAGTGCCGGCCACCACTTGAGCGGGGCAAATACGGATACGCGAAAAGGGCCGGTGAGTAATGCGTTCACCGGCCCTACGCGTACGAACTCGACCTATGTCACCAGTTCTGAAGGATGTAGATGTTGTTGTTCCAGATCGCAGGATCGGTGAGCGAGAAGGAGATCTCACCTCGGTGGGACGCTGTTTCCTCGACCAACTGATCGATGCTGGCGTAGACGTGCTGGCCGTCGCCCTTGTAGATCGAGCCTTCGCCGAGGGCGATGCTCCAGTAGTCGTTCGGAACAACCTCGAGGAAATCCGCGGCATTGGTGTCGGCAATGAATTGAGTTTCGTTCGGGTCGAATCGAATGCCGACATACCCGTTGCCGGAGTACGGGGTTGCGGCAGAAGCGGCACCCGCACCGAGGAGGGCGACAGCACCGGCTGCGACAGGGGCCAGCAGCGCAGCTACGGCCATACGTGAACGGGACATGGAAACCTCCTGTGACGCGAAGGCTGCATCGGCCGCAACCCACTTTGATGTAACTGACGGTATCGCAAAATCGAGTAACCGAACATTTGCGACAACATGACGTCGATCACGTCAGTGGTAGCGCGAAAGGCTCGTAATCTGGACATTCATACTTTATGACTAGGCGAAACAGGGCTGATTGCCCTTAAGTGCGGATGCGGAAACGGTCCGCTTGCCGCTTTCGGCTCCAAGTGAGTAAATGCCTGGCACTCAACCCGGTCGGTCGGATCACCTGCTGCATCCGCCTGCCCGGCGGCCCGGCCACCTGCGGTGTCCCCCGAGAGGATGCTTCGCTGCGCTCCGCTCTGTAGAAGCGGAAAGATCCTTTTTCCTTTCTGTCCTTCCGATCCTGATCGACGGCGGTCCCGGCGCAACCCCTGGCGGCTTCGCCGGCCTCCGGCTCCGAAAACTTTTTCAAAGACGCTTCGCTGAAAAACTTTGCGGCCCAAGCATTGCGCCGTGCCCTCATACCGCCGATCCGGAGCTCCATGTCAGAACGGAAAAAAATTGTCAGGGGTCACCGAGGGGTCCGGACACCAACGGAAGGTCAAGTCAGTGAACGGTTACGACTTCGAACAAGGCAAAGACCACGACGCCGCGACCAGTGGCCGTGGATGTGAAGGCACGCCCTTCTCGGCGAGGAGAACTGGAGCAACTCGCAGAGAAGGTGGAGCGCTCAAACTACAGAGGGCTCGTTGTCGTCGAAGGCGCACGCGACACGGCGGCTCAGGTGAAACGTAAAGACTTTTCAGCGTCTGTCGTCGTCGTCACGGGACCTGCGGACTTGAACGGTCGCATCTCCGAAAGGTTTGAGGACGCAATCCTCGACGCCATTCACGGATTCCTTCGGGGATAGTTCGCGCACAGAAAAGGTCGCCACATCGTGCCGGTCCGAGAATCTTCTCAGACCAGGGCGGACAACAAAGTCATTGTCCACCGAGGCAGGTGTGGCGACCTTTTCTCGTCGCTCGTGCAGTTTAGGGGAATCTACCGACAAAAGGTCCGACCAGCTGTGGGGCGGACTCGATAGTCCGACCAGCCTCGTGGCGGATATCCAGCGGGAGTCGTTGCGGCAGCACCAATCATCCTGCATCTGCCCGATGCTGTCCCTGATGAGCACTAGGATTCAGCGAACTCACGGCACGACCCTCAAGGAGCCATGGAATGTATGTACAGCCCGTTCTCCACGTCCCGACTGCGACTGCGGCGCTCCTGCTCGATGGGACTCTAAAATGCAACGGGAGCGTCGTCCGCTGGGTCGCAAACGAGCGCATTCACTCGTTCCTAAAAGAAGTTGATCTCCCCGCACCGGAGGCCACCTCGAAAGCCCTGGTTGCACGACTGACCAGCGCGTCTAAGGGGAAGTCTGCACTCGTCCTCGCCGGAACTGGTGTCGTTCTCGTGGGTGGCGTGTTCGCGGGCACCTACGTCAAAAAGAAGCGAGCAGCGGTTAGGGCGATTGCCGCCGAGGATATGCCGGGGTGCGTGACCAATTTCGAGGCGTCGCTGCGTGCGTATGTAGATGCGGCCCGCGTAGCCGCGCTCGATGTAGCCGTTCTCGACGCGCTCATTGTTGACCTGGACGCAGTCAAGGCGTTCATGGAAGAGGGCAACGAAGTGCTTATCTCACTCGACAGCCTCCTGCCGCTGTTCGATCTAGTGATCGCACATACGCCGCGGCTTGCGGCAGCCTCTGGCATTGATCTCGGTGAGCTAGACGAGGACGACTCTGAGGGCGGTGGAATTGTGCCATTACGCCGCCACCTCGTGGCTCAGAAGACGATCCTGGCCGAGGCAGCATAGGCGGCCTCCAAATGACGGCTTGAAATAACGGCCACCGGACCGTTCTGCTCCCAGTGGCCGACGCCGTTACTTGGAGTGCTTCGCCACCACAGGTCGAAAATCGTCTGTTCATGCAGGCTCGGATGGACCGGTTTGCGAAGCAAAAAGATTTGCCACTATCTCTTGAACTTCATTGGGGAGAACTTCGCTGGGGAGGTGCTCTCCACCACGCCACAGTCCCCCAATCTGGATGAATGGCTGTAGTCCGTCGATGGATCCCGTCCAATGCTATCCAGCACACTAGAAACCAGCAGATGGTCGCAGCGAGGAGAAACATGTTAGCCCCAGCCAGCCTGTGATCGTCTCCGAAGGAGAATGAAAGCACCGCTAATGCACCGAAAACCCCGATGGAAACCCCGATCAATAGTCGGGTGATTCCTCGCATCCCCGGATATGGAAGTGCGTGAGCGAGTACCCGGGCCTCAATGCTGCGCCGCAGCGCTTCTCTGTTACGGAAATCCTCCGGCATAGCCATAAGCAATTCGATGTCTGCAAGAATCGAAGCCCGCTCGTCTCGATTACCGAGCCTTGTCGAGACGTATCCACCAGCCGCTGTCAGCACTGGCACTGCAAGGCCCAGTACCAGAGTTACGACCGTCGCGTTCATGCATTCCTCGGTGAATGAAGCAGTTCAAACGTGTTTGATCGTGCCTGGTATTTGTCGAACATGCTCCAGCTCTTCCTTTCTCAGCCTTGACTTCGAAACACTATGAGAACGATCATCATTCATACAAACCGGGTGCGTCAGCCCCTGGAGTTGAGGGTGCGATGCCTTCACTCGTGAAGTGTCATTGATCAGCGGCGACGTACTGAGTTTCTATCGACCGTGTACATACATAGACGACGAACTACGGCGCGCTCGCCACGAATCACCCTGAAAGGGCCACACATGAAACGCACCATCACCGGCGCGGCATTAGCCGTCACTGTACTCGGGCTGGTCGCCTGCAGCAGTTCCACACCGGACGTCGTCGAGACGGTCACCGCGTCGGCGGCAGTAACGACCTCGAAAACGACCAGTACGACGATGGCGCCGACTACGCCAGCTGCACCAGACATGACCCAATGCAGCAACCACACGGGCGAAGGTGACCCTGCAATGACCGCAGCGTTCGCAACTTTGCCCTCGGATCCACTCATCAAGCTCATTTCGACCCAAACCGTCACAGACTCCGACAAGCCAGGAATGGTCGCGGCCATCTTCTATCTCTGCGCACCCGGAATGAAGGACAAAGCCCTCAAGGACTTTGCCACCGAACTTGCCCGTCAATTGAAACCGACACCATTCGCCGACACCGTGTTTTCGATGTCTGTATACAACTTCTTCGGCAAACAGACGATCGGCAAGGTCCGATGCAAGGACTTTCAGGTCAATACATTCAGCACTGATGCCGACGTTGGGGCGGTTCGCGCATCGTGGGAAAACCTTCCCAACTGATCAGAGCCAGTCGGTCCCGATCAACTTGCCTCGGACCCTCGCAGCGAAGCGCAACGCACCGACCACGTGGTGCAATGCAGTCCGCAGGACGTACTCGCGCCATCGCCGCCGCTATCCGTACCGGGATCGAACAGAACTTGGAAGTCGAATCGAAGAGCGCATCGCTGCGGCCGAGGCCGCAGGACGTCCGCTTTCACTCTGGTAGCGAACTCCAGACGAAGATGCGTTTCACTGTGAACGTATTTTGTTGCAGCACAACGGATAACATCAACAGAATGACATAATATGAGTTATCGGCCAACTGAATGTGTTGCAATTCAATCGACTCCAAATTTGGTGGCGAAGCTTTGAGGGTCAGGATCCTACGTTCAAGCGGGCCCTACGCCAACTTGCGATCGGCTACGGCGCTGCCGGCGCGACGTATCCGCTCGGCATGTTGTTCGGTACTTCGCTCTGAGTGACGGGTCACGCGCGTAGGGCGGGATCGCGGTGAGCCGGATCGATCCGGACCGGAATTTGGCACACCACGGCCTCGGTGTGTTTGCGCAGTGCATGAGCGATCTCGTCGGTCCGTTGGCTCGGGAGGAATCGGTGCCATCTGGTCGCCGGGTCGATGGTGGCGACGACAACAAAGGTTTCCCGGTGGGGGAAGTGTGTGCGGATGTATCGAGCGAGGCTGTTCCCCACGGAATTCTCGGTGTCCTCGATGACGATCAAACGCGAATTCGGGTGTCGGGCTTGCCATCGGCGGGTGAAGTCCGTCGTCGATTCGTGGGCCAGGCAGACTCGAATTGCGATGGGCTGCGAAGACATTGCCGTTGCCGCGGCCATCGCGCGGGTGGAGAGCGACGTAATTTCGGACACGGGTACTAGGACCGCTGGTTTGTATCCGATAGACAGAGAATCGTTCTCACCCTGAACGGTTAACCGCGTACCGATATGTGTGTACGCACCGCGGATGCGTTCCATGCCGAGGACGAGCGCAGGGAGCGCGAGAGCGATCAACCAGGCGCCCTCGGTGAACTTCATGGCGGTAGTCACCACTGCTGCGATCGAAGTCAACGCAGCCCCGAAACCGTTGAGCGCCAATCGCCACTTCCAGCCCGGTGTCCGTTCGGCGAGCCAGTGGCGCACCATGCCGAACTGCGCGAGCGTAAATCCGATGAACACACCGATGGCGAACAGCGGCACCAAGGTGTTCATGTTTCCGCCCGATCCGATGAGCAGGAGAGCACCGACGCCACCGAGCGACAAAACGCCGTACGTGAAGACGTCGCGCGTCGACTTCCGGCTGAAGCGGTGCGGGAGCACGTTGTCGTCGGCGAGGATCCGCATCAGGTTGGGAAGTCCGCCGTACGAGGTGTTCGCGGCCAACGCCAACAGAATCACGGTGGAGAATTGGACGACGTAGTAGCCCACACCATTTC
The DNA here is from genome assembly GCF_903819475.1 of Rhodococcus sp. UFZ-B548. NCBI lineage: Bacteria > Bacillati > Actinomycetota > Actinomycetes > Mycobacteriales > Nocardiaceae > Rhodococcus > Rhodococcus sp. UFZ-B548. The sequence continues at coordinate 169,218 of NZ_CAIJDS010000005.1, read as the reverse complement.
CGAGGGCAGCGGAAGTGAGTTGCGACAGGACCGTTGTTCCAGGGACCGGGGCCAGTGAGAACTTCTCGATCAACACGGCAAGGCCGATCAGCATGGTGCCCAACAGGATTCCCAGAGCTACTTCGGCACGCTGAGCGCTACGCACGCGAGGCTTCTTGAAGCTGGGTACCGCGTTGGCGATGGCTTCGACTCCGGTCAATGCGGCGCAACCACTCGAAAAGGCTTTGAGCAGAAGGAGAATGCCGATCGTGTGTGCGTTGTCGACGACAAAGGGAGCCGTTGCGGCGGCAGGGTTTTCCCGAAGCAGTCCGGCACCGATCACCGTGAAGATGCTGACGACAAAAACCACGGTGGGCAACATGAATACCCGCGCGGAATCTGCGATGCCCCGCAGATTCAGTGCCGTGATGCCGCCGAGTATCGCCAGTGCGATCCAGACCGTATAGGGAAGAAGCGCAGGGAAGGCGGAGGTCAGAGCCGCGACACCGGCTGCGATCGACACCGCGACGTTGAGGGTGTAGTCGACGATCAACGATGCGGCGGCAGTCAGGCTTGCGCGAGGACTCAGATGCTTCTTTGCGACGGCGTATGCGCCACCGCCTTCGGGAAATGCGGCGATCACCTGGCGATACGACGCCACCAGAACCACAAGCAGCACGGCGATGGCGATCGTCACCGGCACGGTGAAGCCGATCCCCGCGCCGCCGGCGAGGGCCAACACCAACACGATGGCCTCTGGACCGTACGACACCGAGGCCATCGCGTCGAGCGACAGACCAGCCAGTCCGGTTGCGACGGAGAGCTTTTGCTTCTCAGGTTCGCCGCCGGCGCGGGTGGTCGACGATATGACTCCACGGTGTCCGAGTATCACTGCATGTCTCACCGAGTCAGTATCGATACTTCCCGTTGAGCTGAGACCGATCTTGACGATGCCTTGACGCGATCACCAACAAATCTGTACGGGTTCACAACGGCGGTTCGAGTCGCGGGAAGCCTTGTGACAGCTGATCAATCCAGCGGGCGCGCATGGCGAGAATATCGCGGTTCCGAGACTCCGATTGGGCGGCGACGTGCGAAAGTAGGTCGCGAAGTCGGCCCAGAACGAGTGGTGAGTTCGATGCCGAGGCTATGACGTCGTCCAGTCCGGTTCTGACGAAGGTCGTGAAGTCGGGTAGCGGAATCACCACACGCAGATCACCACGCTCGTCGACGACCCGGATCGAATCTGCGCGCACGGAGGCCACCAGAGAGAGGAGGTCTTCGATCTCGTCCAGAGCCTGCACGGCCGTCGCAGGATCGTTGATAGCGGGTGAGAGCGCTCTGAGCGCGATGTCAGCCAACAACCGAATCGCGAGTAGGGGGTCCTGGGTGAAGGTCCGCTCACTCCCACTGACCAAGGCGTCAAGGATCGTGTTGGCGGGCATGGGTCCGCCGTAGACGTCGGCGAGCGGCAATCCGTCTCGCAGCGTGCTACCCGGCGACACTCGGAGGACCACCATGGATCGGCAGTTCCGAGTGCTCTGCAGGAGATCTTCGACGAGGATCTGTTGCAGAACGGCCGGCGGTCGATGCCACTCGATAGTCGTGATCACCGGAAGTGTTGGTAGAGGAGGCAACTCCCGATCGGTGGTGGGGTACACGGCGGCGAAGACTGCTCGGCCACGACTCGAGATCGAGGTCAGTACAGGAGCCAACTGGATGGCCGAGAATGCGCGCAGCTGGAGCAGCCTGATCAGCGTCAGCGTCGCCAAGAGTGCCAGCACTGCGAGACTTGGCACAACCACGGACACATCCGTTTCGTTGCTGATGGCGAGCGCTGCCGTGATGTCGAAAACCGACTGGCCTATCGCGAAGGCAAACGTCCGCCACACGATGGGGTCGTCGCGGAACAACAACAAGCGAGGAGTGAAGGTGGTCGCGGCCCACTGGACGACAAGGAACAGTAGCGAGAAGATCACTGCGACTACACCCAGTAACCCCAGCCCGAGTGCAACGAGCATCTCGCTGACCTGACGGGCGGGAATCATTGGGCCGCTACGTAAATATGGCATCGCCAGTCCGGCAGCCAGTCCTACGACGACGCACAGGATCTGGGTCAGGCCGGCACGCACACGGCGCCGGGGGACGAGGAAGGCATGCCCGATCGGGGTGGGAGCGAAACGTCCGGGCTGATCCACCCTTCAAGCCTCCACGCTGCGGCAATGGTGCGCCTTCACCCGAAACGGATGATGTCGACGCCGTCGTGATCCTGAAACGCTTGAAAGAGCCATGTGAGAGACAGAAGGCGAGACGTCATGACGGATCCGACAGGCCAGAGCCGCGCTGTACTACCGATTCCGGATCGACAACATCTTGGTCTGGTGACGTACGACGCGAAGGATCCGGACACGGAGTTTCCGCCGATCACTCCGCTACTGCCGCCGGCCGGGGCACCCAATGTTCTGGTGGTCCTGTTGGACGACGTGGGATATGGCGCGAGCAGTGCCTTCGGCGGACCAGCGGACACACCGACTGCTGAGCGATTGCAAAGTAATGGGCTCACGTACACGCGGTTTCACACGACTGCGCTGTGCGCACCGACCCGCGCCGCACTGCTGAGTGGGCGCAACCACCATTCGGTCGGTATGGGCTCGGTCACCGAAACCGCGACCTCGGCTCCTGGACTTTCCGGTCTGCGTCCGAATACCAAAGCCGCACTGCCGATGACGTTGAAACTGAACGGATACTCGACGGCGCAGTTCGGCAAGTGCCACGAGGTACCGCCGTGGCAGACATCCCCGGTGGGGCCGTTCACATCGTGGCCGACGGGAGAAGGCGGATTCGAGCACTTCTACGGATTCATCGGCGGGGAGAACAACCAGTACTACCCGGCGCTGTACGAGGGTGTCGCGCCCGTGGAGGCGGACAAGACACCGGAGGAGGGTTATCACCTCACCGAGGACCTGGCCGATCACGCCATCGACTGGGTTCGGATGCAGAAGTCATTGGCTCCGGACAAGCCGTTCTTCGTCTACTTTGCACCCGGCGCCACACATGCACCGCACCATGTTCCGAAGGAGTGGGCAGACAAGTACGAGGGCCGGTTCGCAGGAGGTTGGGACGCGCAACGCGAATCGATTCTCGAGCAGCAGAAGCAGCGGGGAGTCGTCCCCGCGGATGCGGTCCTCACCCCGCGCCCCGAGGCCATTCCGGCGTGGGAGGACATGAGTGAGGAGATGAAGCCTGTCCTCGAACGCCAAATGGAAGTCTATGCAGGGTTTCTCGAACACACCGATTTCCATGTCGGCCGGCTTGTCGATGCGATCGAGGAACTCGGAGCTCTCGACAACACCCTCGTGTATTACATCATCGGCGACAACGGAGCGTCCGCAGAGGGGACGATCAACGGAGCCTTCAACGAGATGGCCAACTTCAACGGACTCGCCGCCATCGAAACACCCGAGTTCATGGCGGAAGTGAAAGACAAGTTCGGTACCAAGGACGCGTACAACCACTACTCCGTGGGGTGGGCATGGGCAATGTGCACGCCGTACCAGTGGACGAAACAGGTTGCCTCGCATTGGGGTGGCACTCGCAACGGAACGATCGTGCACTGGCCGGCGGGGATTCGGACCAAGGGTGAGACGCGGTCGCAATTCACCCACGTCATCGACGTCGCACCGACGATCCTCGAGGTCGCGAAACTGCCGGAACCGACCTTCGTCAACGGCGTCCAACAATCACCGATCGAGGGGACCAGCATGGTCTACACCTTCGACGACGCCGAAGCCGCCGAACGTCACGATCTGCAGTACTTCGAGATGGCCGGCAATCGCGGTATCTATTACAAGGGTTGGAGTGCGGTCACCAGACACAGCACTCCGTGGCTGTTCGCGGAGGCACTCCCCGCTCTCGACGACGACGTGTGGGAGCTCTACGACGGGTCGCAGGATTGGACGCAGTCCAAGGATTTGGCGGCCGAGTTGCCGGAGAAACTTGCTGCACTGCAACGCTTGTGGTTGATCGAAGCAGTCAAGTACAACGTGCTTCCGATCGACGACCGAAGATTCGAGCGGTTCAACCCTCACATCGCGGGGCGTCCGCAGTTGGTGTCCGGGAACCGACAGGTTCTGTTTCCCGGAATGAAACGGCTGAGCGAGCACAGCGTGCTGAGTATCAAGAACCGATCGTTCAGTGTCACAGCAGCAGTCGACATCGCGGATGGCATTACCGCCAACGGTGTGATGATCGCGCAGGGAGGCAGGTTCGGCGGCTGGGCACTTTACGCGCGGGAAGGTCGCGCCAAATTCGTCTACAACCTGCTCGGCATGACCGAGTTCGTCGTCGGGTCCGACGTTGACATTCCGGCAGGATCACATCAGATCAGAGTTGAGTTCGCCTACGACGGCGGTGGTCTCGCGAGGGGCGGCGCTGTCACGATCTATCATGACGGTCGCGAAGTGGGCTCGGGTCGCGTCGAGCAGACCCAACCGATGGTCTTCTCCGCGGACGAGACCACCGACATCGGTGACGATTACGGCATGCCTGTCAGTGTCGACTACAGTGGCGCAACCACATTCAACGGCCGTATCGAGGTAGTGCAGATCGACGTCGGCGACGATGACCATACCCACCTGATCGACCCGGAGGAGGTGGCGCGAGTGGCGTTGTCCAGACAGTGATTCCACTGACAAGAGCAGCAGTCACAATCTCCTGAGGGAGGGTCGCAATGCCGACCGTCATCCGTACTGTTCACGATCTGGTCCGCCACGCGCGCGGGCCGACGCACCATCACCACCATCAATCCGTGCATGAGGCACGGCGAATGCGCGCCCACCACATACTGGTCACGCATTCGCTCGCCTGATTTCGGGGCTACAGGTCGCGCGCCAGTGCTCGTCCGGCTGCGCGGCCGGAGAAGATGCAGCCACCGAGGAAGGTCCCTTCGAGCGCGCTGTAACCGTGGACTCCGCCGCCGCCGAAGCCCGCGACCTCACCGGCTGCGTACAGGCCGTCGAAGACACTGCCGTCGGCCTTGATGACCTGTGAATCCAGGTTGGTTTCCAAGCCGCCGAGGGTCTTGCGGGTGAGCAGGTGCAACCGGACCGCGATCAGTGGGCCGTTCTTGGGGTCCAGGATCTTGTGCGGTGCAACGACGCGCACGATCTTGTCTGCCAACAGATTACGAGCACCGTGGATAGCGGTGACCTGGAAGTCCTTGCTGTACTTGTTGTCGACTTCGCGGTCGCGGGCGATCATCTCGCGCTCGATGTCCTCGTAGTCGAGGAGCGGTTCGTCGGTGAGGGCGTTCATGCCGTCGACCAGATCACGAAGGTTGTTGCGCACCACGAAGTCTGCGCCCTTCTGCTTGAATGCCTCGACCGGTCCCGGCGCGCCCTTCTTGATTCGTTCGAGGAGGAGCTTGAAGTCGCGGTTGGTGAAGTCCGGGTTCTGTTCCGATCCCGAGAGTGCGAACTCCTTCTCGATGATCTTCTGGTCGAGGATGAACCACGTGTACTCGTGGCCGCTGTCGAGGATGTACTTGAAAGTTCCCATCGTGTCGAAGCCGGGGAAGTTGGGGACGGGCAGACGCTTGCCGGTGGCGTCGAACCACATCGAGGACGGTCCGGGGATGATTCGGATTCCGTGGTTGGGCCAGATGGGATTCCAGTTCTGGATGCCTTCGGTGTAGTGCCACATGCGGTCGCGGTTCACGATGTTTCCGCCCGCGGATTCGGTGATTTCGAGCATCCGTCCGTCGACGTGTGCAGGTACTCCCGTCAGCATGTGCTTCGGTGCCTTGCCGAGTCGCTCGGGCCAGTTCTTCTTCACCAGTTCGTAGTTGCCGCCGATTCCACCGGAGGTGACCACGACTGCCTGTGCGGCGAACTCGAATTCGCCGATGGGGGTGCGCGAACTCTTCACGCCGCGTAGATCACTGGAAGGTTCGAGGACGGTTCCGCGTACACCGGTGACCGCACCATCGGTGACGACGAGTTGATCGACTTGGTGGCGGTGCTTGAACGTGACCAGTCCGCGCTTCTGGGCGGCGATCACCTTGGTCAGGAAGACATCGACCACGCCGGGGCCGGTTCCCCAGGTGAGGTGGAATCGCGGTACCGAATTGCCGTGTCCAAGAGCCATTCCGCGGCCGCGTTCGGCCCAACCGACATTCGGCATCAGGCGAAGCCCCAGGTCGTGCAGGTACTGACGCTTGTCGCCGGCCGCGAACTCGACGTACGCCTTGGCCCACTGGCGAGGCCAGTGATCTTCGCGCTCACGGTCGAATCCGGCAGTGCCCATCCAGTCCTGCATTGCCAACTCGAGAGAGTCCTTGATGCCGAGTCGGCGTTGCTCGGGGCTGTTCACGAGGAAGAGTCCGCCGAGCGACCAGAATGCCTGCGCGCCGAGGTTGGCTGCGTTCTCCTGTTCCACGACAAGGACTTTGCGGCCGGCGCGTGTCAGTTCGTAGGTGGCGACCAGTCCCGCCAGCCCTGCCCCGACAACGATGACGTCAGCTTGTTCGCTCACGACAGCTCCTCTTTCGATTGGTTGTTCTGGATTATTTCGCTGTAGGACAGCAGGATTCGAGTGAAGATATCGCGGCGCAGTGCGAAGGCGGCGTTGGTGTCGGTGTCGACGAGACACTGCACGCTGGTGCCGTCGTGCACTGCGACCAATGCCCGTCCCAACGCAGTCGGGTCGCCGACGATTGTTCGCCCGACGTCGCTGAGTGCGGACTCCACAATGGGCAACAGGGTGCGAAGGATCGCGTCTTCACGGTCGGCAAGGGCTTTGCGAAGTGCCGGGTTGCGGAGCGCGTGGGCTGTGAATTCCGCGTTGATCCGGTACCACTGCGGGTCGACCGGAACCACCGCCACGATCCGGGCGACAGCGGCATGGATGTCGACGGTGTTGCCGGCGGTGATCGACTCCGTCGCCAACCGCAGATCGGCGAGCATAGCTGCAGATCGTTGCTCCCACATCGCGAAGAACAGTTCGTCGAGTGAATCGAAGTTGGAGTAGAACGCGCCTCGGGAGTAACCGCCGCGTTCGCAGATCTGCTCGACCGTGGCGTGCCCGAACCCCGATTCAGAGAAGGCGTCCGCAGCCGCGTCGAGCAGGCGCTGCCTGGTTTGACCACGGCGTTTGGTGACACGCTTGGCCGGCGAGTTGTCCGTTCCAGTCGTCATCGGCGCCTCCGTCGGGGTGGAACCCAAACGATACACCGATGTATCCGATGCGAAGACGTATCTCGATTAGATCTTCTTGGCAGGTGTTTCTATCTATATCTAGCAAATATGCAAGATAGGAAGATATTTGTATGACGACAGCTACAAGTGCAGATCACGCTTCCTGATCGCCGCAGTGGCGACGACGCTGATCGCCGAGGTGGCCACGAGATATCCACATGCCAGCCACGGTGAACCGCCACTGGCGCCGATCAGTGCCGTCAGAATCAGAGGTGTGACGCCGGAGGCGTAGATACCAGAGAACTGGTAGACGACCGACAACCCGGTGTACCGGATTTCTGTGGGGTAGAGGCTCGCATACAGCGTTCCCTGGGCGCCGTAGAACAAGGCATGAATCACTCCGAAGACCACGACCATCGCGACTCCGAAGAGCAGGAGATTCTCGGTACCGAACAGTGCGAAGGCGGGGAAGATCGCGAGGCCGTACGCGGCGATGCCCACGATGTAGACCCGTTGCGGGCCGAACCGATCAGTGAGTAAACCGGAAAACGGCAGCAAGATCGCCATCACTATTGCGGCCACGGTGACCACAAGAAGTACGGGAACCTTTTCGAAATGCAGAGTCTTGGTTGCATACGTGATTGCAAAGACGCCCCAGGTGTTGAACGCGGCGCCCTCGCCCCAGCGAGACAACATGCCCAGTACGGTGTTTCGCGCGGCTTTTCCTTGAAAGACTTCCCTGAGCGGGGCGGACGAGCGCTGTTCGAGGTCGCGAACGGCCTGAAAGGCGGGCGTCTCGTCCACCTTCAAGCGGACCACCAACCCCACGATCACGAGCACCAGGCTCAGGACGAAGGCGATGCGCCAGCCGAAACGGAGAAACTGGTCGTCGTCGAAGACTGTTTGAAGCAGCGCGAACATTCCTGTGCCCAATGCCAACCCGAGAGCCAATCCGATCTGCGGGATGCTGCCGAACAGTCCACGCTTCTTCTCCGGACTGTGTTCGACTGCCAAGAGAACAGCTCCGGCCCACTCGCCACCGAGAGCGAATCCCTGCAGGATACGAAGCAGCAGAAGCAGAATCGGTGCAACGACTCCGATCTGAGCGGTGGTCGGAAGAACGCCCATCAGCGCCGTCGCGATACCCATGATGAACATCGTGAGAGCAAGCGTCTTCTTGCGCCCGATGCGATCGCCGATGTGACCGAACACCACTCCACCGATGGGGCGAACGAGAAAGCCGACTGCGAAGGTCGCAAAAGAGAGCATGGTCCCGACGAACGAACTCTGGTTCGGGAAGAACAGTTGGTTGAAGACCAGACTCGCTGCCGTTGCGTAGAGGAAGAAGTCGTACCACTCGACCGTCGTGCCGAGCAGGCTCGCGGCGACGACGGTTCTCAATCTGGATCGCCGCTCGTCGTCGGTCTCGTTCGAGAACGGTGAATTGTGCTCGACTTCGGCAAACGTGGTCATCGGAGCCCCCGGGTCGCGGTGCAAATTCACGAAGGTATCGCCGGCGCCGAAAGTGGGCACCCCTAGCGATCAGGGTGATTTCAACCCTGTTCTTCGAGGTGGACTGTGGTTGTAATGACAGAAGAGTTCTGCCTGTACGTCGACGAAAGGAATCACCGTGTCACTGCGCTTCCACTGGTTCTTGCCTACTTACGGTGATTCCCGGAATCTGATGGCGGGTGGGCACGGCAGCTCGATGTCCGGTGATCGTCCGGCGACGCTGAAATACCTCAATCAGATCGGCGCGGCCGCCGAGACGAACGGCTTCGAAGCCGTCCTCACGCCCACCGGCGCGTGGTGCGAAGACGCATGGCTGACGACGGCGATGATGCTCGAGACCACCGAGACACTCAAGTTTCTGGTTGCTCTGCGCCCGGGATTGCTCAGCCCCACGCTTGCCGCTCAGATGGCCGCAACCTTCCAATGGCAGTCGGGCGGTCGTCTGCTGCTCAACGTCGTGACCGGCGGGGAGGACCACGAGCAGCGCACGTTCGGTGACTTCCTCGACAAGAACCAACGGTACGCACGATGCGGCGAGTTCCTCGACGTGATCCGCCAGTTGTGGTCCGGTAACGGTCCGGTTGATTTCTCCGGCGAGTACGTCAACGTGGAAAAAGCTACGCTGCAGCGTATTCCGGATCCGGTACCGCCCATCTTCTTCGGCGGATCCTCGCCGGCGGCCGGCACCGTCGCATCGCGCTACGCGGATACCTACCTCACCTGGGGTGAGACGCCGTCCGCTGTTGCCGCCAAGATCGCCTGGATCCGCGACCTCGCGGAAGTCCAAGGTCGTCACCTCGACTACGGAATCCGTTTGCACGTCATCAGCCGGGACACCTCGGAACAGGCATGGGCAGAAGCGGATCGGCTGCTCAGTGCGCTCGATCCGGCGACCGTCGAGCAGGCTCAGGCGAGTCTTGCGCGATCCGGCTCCGAAGGTCAGCGTCGGATGCTCGAATTGCACGGCGGTGGTTCGGCTTACAAGGAGGGCGTCGGAGCGAGGTCGCTGGAGATTGCGCCGAACCTGTGGACCGGCGTCGGATTGGTGCGAGGGGGAGCAGGTACCGCATTGGTCGGTTCGCACCAAGAAGTGGCTGATCGGATTGCCGAGTACGCGGCGATCGGACTGGATCACTTCGTATTGTCGGGCTATCCGCATCTCGAAGAGGCGTATCAGTTCGGTGAGGGTGTGCGTCCGATCCTCGAAAAGCGTGGATTGGTAGCACCGCACGGTTCTGTCGGCGGACCGGTGCGAACGCCCTTCGTCTCCAGTGGGAACTGAGTCGAAAAGCTAGCTCTTCGAGAAGGGGACGTTTGTCCCGATCTTTCGGGCATGCCCTCCCGGCGGGGCAATTGGGCCATTTCGGGCGCTAGATCCGATCTAGGCTGCGCACTGTTGCCGAACTCAAGGCGCAGTACGAAAGGATCCTCGATGAAGCTGGGCACGAGTGGAGTACGTCGCTTAGTGGGAACCGTGGCAGTCGCCGCTGCAACCGCGGCAGGCGTCGCGATGGTCAATCCTGCGACTGCGTCGGCCGAGGTGGTCCCGCCGGTCGTCTCGTACAAGGTGACCGGAAACGATCTGGCGCTGACGATCACGAACAACAACACGGGAATTGCCCCGTTGTGCCAGGCGTTTGTCGTCAACGCCGCGGATTCTGCTGCTGTGCTTGATGATCCGCTGAAACTGCTTGATCCGAACCTTGTGGTGTACCCCAAGATCACCGATCCGGCCTCGCTGTTCGACGTGGGCAAGGGGCAGACGGTCACCGATACCGTGACCGATGTTCCGGACGGAACCTACGCCGTGCTCGGTGCCTGCTCCGATCTTCTCGATCTCGAGACGTTGGGTAAGCCCGTTCCTGGCGTGCCGAGCCTCGTTGTCATCGGTGGACCGTTCAGCGGCATCAATACCGGAAGCCTGAGCGACCTGTTCGGTAGCGGCAGCCTCGAAGGGCTTTTCGGGTAGCTCGCTGCCTGTCTCCCCAATTCTCCGACTGAGCGGTCTATTCTTCATGCATCTGGTGATCTGACCGACTTGCCTGGAGGTTCGGAAATGCGAAGTCGTGGATTCAAACGCGCTCTCGGAAGCATTGTCGCGGCGTCCGCCGCCGTCGTGGGACTGGTTGTCATGACTCCGGCGACGGCGTCGGCAGCACCAGCGATTCTTCCGCCTCCGGTATCGGTGAGCGCAGCGGACAATGCGATCACCTTCACCATCACCAACCCGAACCCGCGGTTCAGCTTCATCAACTGCACGGTGGCGATCCTCAATGCCAGGGATGTCCCCGACGTGATTCGTGATCCGGCAAAGCTGCTCCAGCCTGGCGTGTTGGTGTACCCGACCGTCAGTAACATCCTCGATCTGTTTGCCGTTTCGCCTGGGCAGACGATCACGCGGACCGTCGGTAATCTGCCGGCCGGGGTTTACGCCGTTGCGGGAGCGTGCGTTCGACTGCTCGATCCGACCAACCCGACTATCGCGATTCCGCAGGCAGTTGTGGTCGGCGGCTGGTTCGAGGGCGCGGGAACCGGAAGTCTCTCAGGATCTTTGGAGGATCTGGGATACAACACGGTTCAGGACTTGATCGACGCGTGGAATCGGATCAGCTCGGGAAGTAGCGGCGGTAGCTTTCAATTCGAGTACCAAGGTGGCTCGGATTTCGAGGTAGTGGGTCCCACGTCGTAGTAGGTGCAGCTCACTTGCGTGCACGATGACGCCGCACCGCGTCGCGATTCGCGCACGTGGGGGAGCAGTACCGCTGATTGCCGTTGCGGGAGGTGTCCGCGTAGATGTTGGTGCACTCGTCCAGGGTGCATCGACCTAATCGGTGCATGCCGCGGCCGACGAGGTGTAGCGCCGTGCCTACCGAGAAGAGTGCCTTGAGGACCTCGGCGAGCGACTGTTGGGGATCGCGGTAGTGCAGATGCCAGCCGTCGTTCGCGTGGTTGGTCATGCGCGGATACGCCGACGCTTGCTCGAGCATGACGTTCACCAGTTCGGCGCGGGCTGCCTCCTCCGTGACGTCGACGATTTTCGACCACTCGATCAGAAGGTCGAGGGTCTCGTCGAGGTCCTTCTCGGCGATGGGGAAATCGAGAATGATGCCTGCATCGACGCAGCGTTCGACGAGTTCGGCCAGGGTCTCGGGGTTTCGATTGGCCAGGTCGGCGGCCAGCGTCACCGCATATTCGCCGTAAGGGTTGAGATGCACAACGCCATTACATCATGCTCGTTGCATGAAGAAAACAGAGATCACGCCGATCGGTTGCATCCATCGCTGGGAGGTCGAATCCCGGCACCGAACCAGCGAGGGGACGGTCACCTACCTGCGCTGCCATTGCGGGTCGTGGCAGACCTTGCTCGCCGAGTGGATGTCGGGTGGGGCAGCCTCGGCCGTCGCCGCACCGATAAAGGTCAGGTCCAGGTAATGATCAGCTAATCGTTCCGTTTTACCTCCGGCGACATGGAACGTGTTCTAGATTCAGGGTTATCTGCCTCGATGTCGCGGCGCGGACTCTGAAAGGAAAGACAATGCAGTTCAATCTTGCTGACATATTCGAGACCGTTGCCGGCTCAGTCCCTGATCGCGTTGCATTGACTTACGAGGGAGAGAACTTCTCCTACTCTCAGTTGGATGCGGAGGCTAACCGAACGGCCAACCTGTTCGCGCAAGCTGGCATCTCGAGCGGCGATCATGTAGCCCTGTTCCTGAAGAACAGCGTCGAACATGTCACGTCGATCCTCGGGTTGATCAAGATCCGTGCGGTCCCGATCAACGTGAACTACCGGTACACACCCGCCGAGCTCGAGTACATCTTCACCAACTCCGACTCGGTCGCAGTGGTCGTGGAACTCCCCGAGCATCAGCGTGTCCTTGCTTCCCTCTTCGGTGCATGCCCGAAGGTGAAGACGGTGATCGTGATCGGCGAGATCGACGCCGAACTGGTCGCAGCAGCAAAAGCGCATGAAGTTTCCGTGGTTTCGTTCGACGACGCTCGTGAACAGTCGCCAGTGGGGGAGTTCGACGCTCGTTCTGGCGACGACGTGTACCTCCTCTACACCGGCGGGACCACCGGATACCCGAAGGGCGTCATGTGGCGTCATGACGACTTCTTCCGTAAGCCGCTCTCCGGCGGCAATCCGTACGGTGAGGGAGCGCGACAGGATCTCGCCGAGATTGCCAGTGCTGCAAAGGAATTTCCGGAACTCTCGTTCCTCATTGCTGCCCCGCTGATGCATGGCGCCGCGTTGTACTCGCTGTTCACCTTCCTCACCCTCGGTGCGCGAGTTGTTCTACGACGCGAGTTCGACGCGGAGAAGGTCGTCGAAGCGATCGAGAAGGATTCGGTACAGGTGATCTTGATCGTCGGCGACGGCATGGGACTGCCGTTGGTCGACGAGATGGAACGACGCAAAGACGAGGTCGATTTCAGCACCCTGTTCTCGATCACCTCGGGTGGCGCGATCTGGTCCACCAGTGTTCGGGATCGCATGCTGGCGGTGAAGCCGGACCTGCTGCTGCGGGACAACTTCGGAGCCTCCGAGTCCGGTAACGACGGCGCCTTCTCCATCGACGAGGCGGGCAATCTGCGAATGCCGCCCTCGCCGAACATGATTCTGGTCGACGAGCGCCTCGAAGAGATTCCAGCGGGCTCTGACGACGTGGGCTACATCGCTCGTATCGGAAACGTCCCGCTCGGGTACTACAAGGACGAAGAGAAGACCGCCCGCACATTCCCGACCCGCGCCGACGGCACCCGCCTTTCGGTGCTCGGCGACATGGGCAAGGTGGAAGCAGACGGCACCATTGTCTTCCTCGGCCGTGGCTCGCAGTGCATCAACACCGGTGGCGAGAAGGTCTTCGCCGAAGAGGTCGAGGCTGCCCTTCACACACATCCGGCGATCTCCGACGCGCTCGTTGTCCCAGCCCCCGATGCGCGCATGGGGCAGCAGGTCGCAGCGGTGATAGCGACCTACCCCGGATCCGACGAGCTGACTCTCGAAGCGGTACAGGAACATTGCCGCAAGACGTTGGCCGGATACAAGGTGCCGCGCACGATCGTGCTTGTCGATGAAGTCAAGCGAACCCCGGCCGGTAAGGCGGACTACCGCTGGGCGACGACACTGGCGTCGTCCTAGCGGCGTGGAGTGGGCGACGACGATCTTTCACACGGATTTCACCACGACATAAGAGACATACCGGAAAGATGGTGCAGAGTAAGTCGTTCGCGCCTTGCGTCGTCACTCCACGAAAGGGCCTTGTCTCATGCTCATCATCGGAATACTCCTGTTCGGGATCGTCATCGGAGCGGGAGCCCAGCTGATTCTGGGGAAAACGACCGCACGAGTGGACTGGACCTTCGCGTTCATCGCGGGAATTGGTGGTTCGCTGGTCGGCGGATTGCTTGTGAGTTTGATTGCAGGCGACGGATTATCGTTGCGCCCGAGCGGCATCCTCGGGTCCCTTGCCGGCGCTGTCATCATCACCGCGGGGTGGCAGTGGTACCGCGGCAGGAACGCAACTACAACTACGCGTCCGTCTGATCGCTGATTTCCACAGTTCCGTCAGGGGACGGAGAGCGTCGACATATGAACGAACTACTCGATGAAGTCCTCACCGCACATGGCGGAGTCGAACATTGGCAGTCCGTTTCAGCGATCACGGCACGGGGACGTTTGGGCGGTCTGCTGCCTCAGCGCTTCCCAGGCAACAAGTTGGCGAAGTTCACAGTCGAGGTTGAAGCCGCCGAGCAACGCACTGTCCTCCAAGACTTTCCGCGTGTCGGCGAGTGCGCTGTGTTCGACAAGGGCGTCGTGCGGATCGAAACTCGTGACGGCGAAGAACTCGGGAGTCGAACCAACCCACGTTCAGCGTTTTTCGGGTTGAGTGGAGTCCGGCGCAACCTCCACTGGGACGCACTCGACACCGCTTACTTCGCCGGCTACGCCTTTTGGAACTATCTGACGGCACCGCTGCTGCTCGCCCGCGACGACATCACTGTCACCGAAGCCGAACCTTGGCAGGAATCCGGGCAGCAATGGCGACGACTTCAGGCAACATTCGCGCCGGCGATCGATACCCATTGCCGGCAGCAGACCTTCTATGTCGACAACGGTGGCCTCATCCGCCGTCACGACTTCGTCGCCGAACCGGTAGGCAGCTGGGCGAAAGCTGCTCTCTACTGCGACCAGCATCGCGAGTTCGACGGTCTCACCTTTCCCACTCGACGACGGGTGCTCCCGAGGGGCCCAGGCGGCCGCGTTCTCTCGCGGCCGACGCTCCTGGCGCTCGACTTCGACGACATCGAGATCAAGCGATGAACATCAGTTACTGGTTACCGGTTGTCGAGTGTGAACAAACGGAACACGGTCCGCATGCACAGAACGACGCCGACGAAGCCCAGTACCGCACTCACGAGTGCATAGCCCGACAGCTGAGGTGTGAGTTGTGGTCCGCCAGGCACGAACAGCAGGATCGCCGCGACAATCAGCGCGGTCACTCCCGCCGCCATACCCAGGGCGTTGTTCGCCGACCGTCGTAGCCATCGCCTGTCGTCGGGGTGTGCGACCGAGCGTGTGCGAAGTGTGAAGCTTCCCGATGCGATCGAGGTCGCGATCTGGTCGAGCTGACCAGGCAGGCGCCTGACCACCGCGGTTGTGACCGCCGTCGTCGACAGGATTGCCTGCGCGGCTGCAGTCGGGCTGGCGACCTGGGTCAACAGTCGGGGTACTTCGGCCCGAACAGCAGCGACGAGGTCGATCTGCGGATCCAGGAGCCGGAGGGCGCGCTCCAAAGACGCGAGCGAACGGAAAGCGGCGGCGACGTCTCCCGGCACTCCGATTCGGTGTTCTCGAAGCACGGTGAACATTCTCGCGAACGATGCCATGGAAACATTGGGTTGGACACTGAGCAGGGTGATCTCTCGGCCCACCTGGTGACGTAGTGCTCCGCGATCCACTTCGGGCGGTACGTCGAATGCCATCAGCATGGCGTCGACTGTCGCCACCGGATCACCTGCGAGGGCAGCGTTGAGGAGCACTGCGAACAAGATCCGTGTCTCGCCGTCCAGAACCCCTACTGCGCCGAAGTCGAGGAGCCCGACCCGGCCGTCATCGAGGATCATGATGTTGCCGGGGTGCAGGTCCGCGTGAAACACCCCGTGGACAAAGATCCCGTCGAGCAACGACGCAAGAAGTTCGTTGGCGATGCTGCTGCGGGTGTCGCGGTCGAGGCCGGTGAGCGCGGCCTCACCGTCGGAGAGCGGTGTGCCGTGAAGCCGTTCCATCACGAGCACCCGTCCACTACTGAGGTTGGGGTAGATGTGCGGAACGACGATATCCGGGCGGTTCGACATGGTGGAAGAAATCGCGCCGGTATTCGCTGATTCGGTGCGGTAGTCGAGTTCCTCGAGTAGTGACGTGACGAGGCCCCCGGCGAGTCGATGAACTCCGATATCGCGTGCCCAGGGAAAACGGGTCTCCGCGAGCGCCGAAACGCGAAGGAAGATATCGCAATCCACGCTCACTTGTGCGCTCGCCTCGGGACGTTGAACCTTCACCACAACGTCGACGCCTTCAACGGTGCGCGCGGAATGTACCTGTGCGACAGAGGCGGCGGCGAACGGCTCCACATCGAACGACGCGAACACCGACTCTGGCGCGTCGCCGAGTTCCGATGCCAGTAGCTCCGCGATACGGTCGGGATCAGCCGGGCGTGCCGAACTTTGCAGAGAAGAGAGGGTGTGAGCCAACTCGGGTGGTATGAGGTCGTCTCGCGTGCCGAGGATCTGTCCCAACTTGACGAAAGTGACACCGCACCGGTTGATTACTTCCACCAGTGCGTCCCCGAACTGAGGCGCTGACGGCCCAGCACGGAGAGCGGGCCCGCCTCCCGCTCGCACGACGATGCCCATGATCTGGACGTACCGCTTCGTTCGGCGCCACGATTTTCGGCTGCGCCGCAATGCTTCTGGCGGGCCGGGTATGGACCCCGTTGGAAGGACAACTTCGAGGAAGACCAGTACTGCCAGGCACGCCGCGAATACCCAGAGTGCGACAACTCCGAAGAACGTGAGCGCTACTCCCACGCTCACCAGAAGTTGATCGTCCTGGCTGGCAATTCCTGCGAATGTCGCGGCGTAGCCAGACAGGGGGACACCCACCGAGAGCGCTATCACCGCGACCGCGAGGGTTCGCGGCCATCCGACTCTCGTCCCCAGCGTTCGTCGCATCACGCCTGCCAGTGCTGCCGCAAGAAATGGCGTCGTGACGATCCAGACCATCAAGTCCATTGCGATAGCGTACGGGTTCGCAATCTGCGATACATCCAGGAAAACCCCGAGCCCACCCCGACTGACGGGTAACAAGCCCGACAGTGCCCAAGCGTCGAACATGTTTGGGCACTTCGGTGTTCATTCGCTCCGATGGCGACTCGTCCTGATCGACCGTCCAAAACTGCGTTCACTGACCATCCGCGAGGCCGAACTACGCATCATGCTCGTCAGCGAGGTCCCGGCCCCCTTCGCGCGGAGCTGTACAGCCGAAGAACAGGCTGCGATGGACGCCGAGCAGAAGTGGGACCGAGTGGACTCCTTTAAAGAATGGGGCCGCCGGTGAACAGGTTGACGAGACTCACCGCGAAGAACTGGACGATCGCTATGGCGGTGGCAAACGGGTCGCCCGCATACGTAGCTTGGTTGACCCATTCGTTGAATGCGTTGATCGAACCCATTGTGATTCCTCCTGAGTAGTGATGGCGTGATTGATTGAAACTGGTGGTATGACACTCGACACGAGGGACATCAGTACGGACCCAGCGCAGTTGGGCATATGAGGCCACGAAAGGTCAGTGACGAGCGCCGACGGTACGCTGCGGTTACGGCCTTCTGCGTTTCGAATGTAGTTCCTCGACTTAGGAATACCGTGAAGGACGGGCGGATTGGTTACGAGTATCCCGCGACAGACGACATCGTCAATATTACGATGTCGGCAACAAACGCGACGACCGCACCAATCGGATTCTGGACAATCCACGAAATTACTTCAGTCATGTTCTCGGTCCTTCCTTAGTGTAAGACGCGTGATCGAATACTCGACCAGCTATTGCGGTACCCGGCCCCGTTCGGCGAATTAAGCCTTTGTCGAGGATGATTGGCGCAAATAGATAGATCGCACACCGGGGGCGTTGAATCAACTCGCCCAATCGTTGCACCTCTGTGCTCCGGGTTCGATTCGTTACCAATACCTTTCGGAGAAGGGGTGATCAGTCCCATCAGCGATCGGTACCCCGTGTGCGAAGCCCTTTTCCGTAAACACTTGCCCAGCAACGTCGTAACGTCAGCGGTGGCACTTGGCAAAGCCGACCGTCTTCTCGAGATCGTGGCGAGTTTTGCTGGGCAGATGTGACACTACCTTGCGGTTTCGCCGGATCAGTCTTCCTTTCGGAGATCGATGGCTGTTCTTCGTGTGGTTGTTACACAATCGACGGAATCGCTGTTGGTGGTGGCGATGCGCAGCTATTTCCCCTACGAATCTTCAGGAATTGCTTGCGACACTCGTGGATACGGATCCTCGATCTCCACCGAGCGCAATTCCATGTGCCGACAACATCGCAGTGCTTCCGGCAGGATCGATGCGCCCAGAACCAATCGCCGTCACGCACAAAGGGCCAGACTGTTCTGGGAAAGACTCAAGCGCTCCTTCAGTTCCCGGCGATCTGTTGCGCCAGTTCGAGTTCACGCTTGGTCTAACTGGTCGACGCATAGTGGTGTACCGGTAGCCAAAAGAGTCCTGCCGGTCGGTTAGTGTTGACGGTGAAACACGACGTGGAGGTGGCTGTGAGAATCTGGAACTGGTTGATGCTCAAAATCTCAGCAATCGGCGGGTCGCCGAAGTTTCGGAAGATAGTCGACAGTCCGATTTGGGCGGGCGCCAATGACCGCAAGCTCTGACTGAGCGGGCGGCAGATTCTCCAATTTGCAATTGCCGACCTGCGACTGCGAGCACGCTCACGGCCTGCTGCGACGGGAACGCGACTGTCGACCTGAATTTATCCGCAATCGATATGGGAGGGCTTGTGGGAGTCTGGGGTCCGGGAAACTTTGACAGTGACACCGTCGCGGATGGGTTGGGGGCCCTGACCGGTCGAATCGTGGACGACATCACTGCCGAGTTCGAAGACGATTCGAGTCTGGAGCCGGATGAATGGGGCGGGGAGATGGTGCCGGCGTGGCTCGAGATCCTCACCGATATTGCCCAGACGAAACGAGTCGGTGTGACCTTTCCATCGACGCAAGTGCTGATCGACTGGCGCGATCGATATCTGCGCGTGTGGGATGGCTACATTGACGAACTCGAACCGGACGAGGATCACAAGGTCGCTCGACGTGCAGTGCTCGTCCATACCTTCGAACAGGCGGTCGCCCTCGCAGCCGAGCGCGAACAGGAATAAACCTCGCGCGGCCGCAGCGTTCCTTGTTGGCATGCTCCCACTCGATCGACAACGTCGGGAGGAAGCGATTGTTCTCGGTGCCTTCCACGCTGCCGCACTGACCGGACAAGGAATCGCCGCCGAGGAAACCCTTACTGCCCCAAGAGAGTTGACAGCGCTCATTTCCGGCCAGCTTCAACGAGTGACCAATCGGGACGCGGTTGCGCCGTCAATGGATCCCGACCTCGACGCCGAGCTCATTCTGGCGGCTGTCGCCGGGCTCGCCCAGGGGATGCTTCCCGGCTACGCCACAGCAGAATTGGCGGCCCAGTTGGTTGAGCGTCTCCTCGATCGCATTCTCGGGCCGACGAGACCTCAGGCCACGAATGAACCCGAAGTCGGCCGCCGTTAGTATTCCGGGATGTCTCCTGTGAACCCAGCGCTCGCCGGCCGGGTGTTTCCCTCGTCTTCGTACCTTGTCGGGCGCGAAAAGATTCGCGAGTTCGCTCTGGCGGTGCGTTCGAGCAATCCCTTGCACCATGATGTCGGTGTCGCCAGGGAGGCCGGGTTCGTCGATGTCATCGCGCCGACAACATTCACAACCGTTGTCCAGCAGCGAGCGATCATGGCACTGCTGCGCACGCCGGATACTGGGCTCGATCCGACTCGTGTGGTCCATACTTCCGAGAAGATCGAGCATCAGCGTCCGATAGTCGCCGGCGATGACCTGTCTACGACACTGACGATTACAGGGGTGACAGTGCGAGCAGGCAGTGCGATCCTGTCGACAGTTTCCGAGATCCACGACGTGACCGACGCTTTGGTCGCAACGGTCACCTCGACCCTGCTGGCGCGAGGAGAAGGCGCATGACCGTACCCGTCGTGCCGGTTTTCGAAAACCTCGTCCTTGGTGACATCGTCGCGAAGGTTGATCTGGTCCTCACTCGTGATGACCTAGTTCGCTACGCCGGTGCCTCCGGCGACATGAACCCGATCCATTTCAACGACGCAATCGCTACTGCGGCTGGGCTACCGGGAGTTCTGGCGCACGGAATGCTCACTGCCGGAATTGCTTTGCAGGCCATCGTCGACTGGGTTGGTGACCCGAGCGGTGTGATCTCGTATGAAACTCGCTTTACTCGGCCCGTCGTAGTCGATGCCGTCGATGGTGCTGATCTCTCCATCGCTGCGAAGATCGCGCGGATCGACTCCACAACGCGGACTGTGCGTATCGATGTCACCGTCATGCATAAGGGCCAGACGGTTCTGGGAAAGACCCAGGCGCACCTTCAGTTCCCGGGCGCCTGACAGGATTGCGGGCTGTCACTGGTCACATCGGGACCTACGCATCCGGGCGGGAGATCAACTGCATTGTGGCGCAGCACTACCGGAAAGACACCAACAGCTCGTCCGACGCTTGCATCGGTGCGTATCCGTCGGCGATGACGCGCCGACAGCCGTCGAGTTCGACGGTGAGTAATCGTTCCTCGTTCGTAGGACGGTCCACGTAGATCGTCGACGCCACCTCGGTGGCCACCGCGTCACAGTTGGGAGCGGGTGAAAGTCCGTCGAAGGTTTCCGTCGTAGACGATGTGCCTACGAATTCGGTGGCGGAGAATCGGCAGAAAACGCTGCCCGCCGACAGCGACGTCAGCGCCGTGGTACCTGTTGTGGCTGGCCGGTAGGCCGGCCGGCAATGCGACAGTTCGTAGATCTGGTCGTCGGACAACGCTATTCGGTGTTCGGTACTGCCGACCGGTGTCAGTTCCTTGATGGCGGCCAGGCCACCGGGTTTTGGTAGTCCACACGAATCGGAGGGATACCCCGGCCGAGTTGCTCGGCCTCGATCGTCGACCAACCAGAATTGGTCCAGGACAGCCAGGCTGTAGTTGTCACCGCAGCCTTCGGGGAACCAAGTCTTGTGCGCGGACGAGCGGTTCAGCATTTCCACCGCCCGACTGAAATCGCCCTCCCAGCGATGAGCAGAGAAGCTGACGGTTCGGTCGGCTGCCACGTTGTCGCTGACAAACGGGTCGCACGTGACTGCGGCGACGGGTACGAAATCGTCTGGAACCGTCGCCGTTGATGTCGTCTGGAGCGGGCCGATCGGATACGGGGTCGCGCACCCCAGCGTCTCGGCGTCGACTATTACGGCAACTGGTCGATCGGGGATGGTCACGTGCCAAATGCCGGCAACAGCGAGGATGACGATCACGACTGCGAACCAACGCCAGAGCATGAGCACACCGTATCGTTCCCGATGTACGCCGAGCGGGAACAGGCCTAGTCCTCCGCTAACGCCGAAGTCCTCGCATCCAAATTGAGTGGATCCAGGTCGCGGCTCGCAGATATGGTCCACTGGTGACGCATCCGAATGGTCGAAACGACAGACCGATCCTGGTGATTGGTGCCGGTGTCGTCGGCGCGTCGATCGCGTATCACCTGGCGCGCATTGGTCTCCGAGTCACCGTGCTGGAGCACGGCTCGGTGGCAGGAGGGGTGACCGGCAACTCCTTTGCCTGGGTCGGCCTCTCGAAGAGTGCCGCAGAAACTTACTCAGATCCGTTCCGGCAAGGCGCTGCAGTCGAATTCGACCGCCTGGAGCGCGAACTCGTCGAGCCAATCGGTTTGCGCCGCAGAGGCGCGATCGCCTGGGAAGAGACGGATGCGGAGACCCGAGCGTTCGTAGATGCGCATCGAGCACTCGGCCATCCCGTCGACCTCATCGGTAAAGAGGAAATCCTTGCTCGTGAGCCGGGATTGCGGACGGCCCCCTCGGTCGCAGCGTACGCGCCTGATGACGGTGCCGTTGACCCGGTTGCGTTCGCTCGATCGCTCCTGCGAGGTGCCGAAGAGTGCGGTGCCACAGTGTATTCCGATGTCAGTGCGCTCAAGGTGCTCACGAAGGGCATGAGAGTGTGCGGAGTAATGACTGCCGACGGTCCCGTCTACGGATCGACCACCGTGCTCGCTGCGGGTACCGCGATCCCTGGACTCGCGGCGTCGGCGGGAGTCGACGTCGAGGTCGACGCCTCCCCGTGTTGCCTCATCAGATTCTCGACGCCCCACCCATTGGTGAACGGAATACTCTCCTCTCCGGATTTCGAGATCCGGCATTTGGACGACACGACACTGATTGCGGCTGAAGATGTTCCGGTCGGGTTCTCCGGAGATGCTCGTGAGCTTGCGGGGCCGACGCTGCACGCGATCCGCAGTCAGCTCGTGGACGGTGACCAAGTGGAACTGATCGAGGCGGTAGTCGCTGACCGTCCCATCCCGCGTGGTGGCCGCCCGCTGCTGGGCTTCGCCGAAGGCGTGTCGGGGCTCTATCTTGCCGCGGCGCATCCGGCAATCATTCTGGCCGGGGCAATTGGGGCCCACGTGGCCGGGGACTTCGCCCGAGCGTCAAGCCTGGACGGTTAGACGACGATGCCGGAGCCCGGTTCGACAAGGTCGAGCCGATATTGCGGTTCCTAGTTCTCTCTAGGACACGCGCTAGAGAGCGGGATATTCGTCTATTCGGCTTGTACCGTCGATGGGCATGGACCCCGTGCGCAATCCGTATGCCCCCGGTGCCGGTCAACGCCCGCCGGAACTCGCCGGGCGCGACAAGCAGATCGACGCCTTCGACGTCGTTCTCGAGCGAATTGCGCGTGGCCGCCCGGAACGAAGTGTTGTCCTCACCGGCTTGCGTGGCGTCGGCAAGACCGTCCTGCTCAATCAGTTGCGTTCGGCCGCGATCTCCCGAAGTTGGGGGACCGGCAAGATCGAGGCGCGCCCCGATCAGGATTTACGACGCCCACTCTCGTCGGCGCTGCATATGGCAGTCCGAGAGATCGCGGTCTCCCATCGCGATCCCGAGCGGGTCGAGCAGTTCCTCGGAGTCCTCAAATCGTTTGCCCTACGCGCCACTGCGGACAAGGGAATGCGCGAGCGCTGGCAACCAGGCATCGATGCACCCGCGATCAAAGGTCGGGCAGACAGCGGCGACATCGAGATCGACCTCGTCGAGTTGCTGCTCGACGCGTCGTCGCTGGCCAGGGATGTCGGCGTCGGGATCGCAATCTTCATCGACGAGATGCAGGACCTCGGTGCGGCGGATGTCTCGGCGATCTGCGGGGCCTGCCACGAGTTGAGTCAGGACGCGGCACCGTTGATCGTCGTCGGGGCGGGGCTTCCGCATCTGCCTGCTGTGCTGTCGGCGTCGAAAAGCTACTCGGAGCGCCTGTTCAGCTACCACCGGATCGATCGGCTCGAGCGGGAAGCTGCAGATCAGGCACTGATTGCGCCTGCTGAGCGTGAGGACGTCGAGTTCACTGAATCTGCGCTCGACGCTCTGTACGAAGCGGCTGACGGGTACCCGTACTTCGTTCAGGCCCACGGAAAGGCCACGTGGGATGTGGCGGCGTCGAGTCCGATCACGTCGGAAGACGTGCGCGTCGGCGCGCCGACGGCTGAGGAAGAACTCGCTGTCGGCTTCTTCGGATCACGGTACGAGCGAGCAACGCCCGCGGAGCGTGAGTACATGCGCGCCATGGCCGATCTCGCCGGTGACGACGGACCCGTCGCAACCGCGAAGATCGCCGTCGAGTTGGGGCGCAAGCCGGCTTCCCTTTCGCCGGCACGCGATGGACTGATCAAGAAGGGACTGATCTATTCGGCAGAACGTGGGTCCATCGGATTCACGGTCCCTCACTTCGGCCGATACCTGCGCGGACAAGCGGAGTGAACGCGCTCGAAACCGCGTGGGATCGGGTGGCGGCGCTCAGTCCCAACCCACCGGCGTGGGTAGTTCAACTGGCCACGTTGATCGCCGTGATCATTGTTCTCGAACCACACCTGTGGCGGATCGCCCGTAACGTCGTCACCATCGCACACGAGGGCGCTCATCTGATTGTCGCCGTCCTGGTCGGTCGACGGTTGAAAGGTCTTCGCCTGCATTCGGATACGTCGGGTGTCGCTATTTCGTCGGGCAAACCGACCGGCTTCGGCGTCATTCTGATGACGTTCGCGGGGTACGTCGGACCGTCGATTCTCGGACTCGGCGCGGCCGGGTTGTTGGGGGCGCAGCGTGCGGTCTCGGTGTTGTGGATCGGCGTATTCGTGATCGCGGTGATGATGGTTCTGATCCGAAACCTCTACGGAGTCTTCTCACTTGCCGTGGTGGGAGCCGTGTTGTTCGGACTCGTCTGGTGGGGGACCCAGGAGCAGCAGGTGGCTGCTGCCTACTTCTTGACGCTCTTCCTGCTCTTTGCCGGACCTCGCCCGGTCGTGGAACTTCAACGGCAGCGAATGCGGCGAGGCGGGGCACCGGACTCGGACGCCGACCAATTGGCCAGGCTCTCACCGATACCCGCGATCGTCTGGGTCGGTTTGTTTCTGCTCGTGAACGTCGCGGTGCTCGTGCTCGGCGGATGGTGGATCCTGCGCCCGGTGGGTGGCTGACCGCATTGATCAGTTGTCCTGACGGGACAATGGATCAACGATTGTTGATGCTCCGCGGCCGTAGTCATCGCGTGAAGGCGCTCATATCGTGGAAGTCGACGAGTGGTCGTGCCGGGACTTCCCGCGGCCACATCCGCAGCGACGAAGACCGTCGACGATGACAAGGATTCGTTTTGGACGACAAGAACTTCCGCGGACGAACCGCCATCATATCCGGGGGAAGCCGTGGCATCGGACTTGCCATCGCCCGTGCGATAGCGCGCCGCGGCGGAAATATCGTGTTGCTCGCCAAGACCGATACGCCTGACCCCCGGTTGCCCGGAACTATCCACACGGCTGTGGACGAGTTGAACGAGCTTGGGGGTCATGCCGTTCCCGTCGTCGGTGACGTGAGGAACTACGACGACATCACGCACGCCGTCGATGCAGCGGTAGGGCACTTCGGCGGTATCGACATCGTGGTCAACAACGCGAGCGTCCTCGACATTTCGAAAACCGAAGACCTCGCGATGAAGCGATTCGATCTGATGCAGCAGGTCAACGTCCGTGGCACCTTCGCGCTCACCCGAGCGTGCCTTCCGCACCTTCGGGTTTCGGCCAACGCGCACGTGTTGACGCTGTCGCCACCGCTCAACTTTTCGCCGCACTGGTTGGGTGCTCATCCGGGCTACATGCTGGCCAAATACGGAATGACATTGGCGGCCTTGGGTATCGCCGCGGAGTATTCAGGTGCACCGATTTCGAGTAATTGCCTGTGGCCGGAGACCATGATCGCCACGGCGGCCGTCGGAAACCTGCTCGGGGGAGACGACAGTATCGATCACTCGCGTTCACCCGAGATCATGGCCGATGCGGCTGTCGAGATTCTCGGACGTCCCGCCGGCACGGAAAGCGGTCGGACGGTGCTCGACGTCGATGTCCTGCGCGAGGCGGGGATTTCGGACTTCTCGCAGTACGGCGGTCAGTCACCGTTGGCTATCGACATTTTCGTCGACGCTCCAATTCCGTGATCTCGGGCGATCTACAGGTATCTAGCCAAATCGCTAGATACCTGTAGATCTTCCTCACGCCACCTCGTGCTCGCCGCCCGGGGCAACCTTCTGAAGTCCGCGATATGCGTCGCTGGCACTTTGGCGACCACCGATGACGGCCTCGACCTCCGCGGCAATCGGCATGTCGACTCCGTATTCGCGAGCCAGATCCATGACGGTAGGGGCAGTTTTTACTCCCTCGGCGACCTGGCCGAGCTTGGCGACCGCCTCCTCGACGGTCAATCCCTGCGCCAGAGCTTCGCCGACGCGACGGTTGCGAGAAGTCGGAGCCATGCAGGTGGCGATCAAATCGCCGACGCCCGTCAAGCCGGCAAAGGTGCGCGGGTTGGCGCCCATCGCTTCACCGAGTCGGGTCATTTCGGCGAGACCGCGCGCGAGCACCATCGCACGAGTGTTGTCCCCGACTCCCAGGCCGTCGGCCATGCCCGAGGCGATGGCAACGATGTTCTTGAGGATGCCGCCGAGTTCACAGCCGAGCACGTCGGTGTTGCGGTAGACGCGGAAGACCGACGACGCGAACAGGGGTTGCAGCGCGGCGGCGACGCGATCGTCCTGGGTGGCCACGACCGATGCCGCGGCCATGCCGTCGACGATCTCTTTGGCGATGTTGGGGCCCGCGAGCAGTCCGACGGGATGGCCTGGCAGGCACTCGGCGATCACTTCGGTGGGGCGCTGCCGGGTGCCGGGCTCGAGGCCCTTGGACAGTGACAACACCGGGACCCACGCTCGAACCTCGTTGGCGATCTCGGCGAGGGTGGCGCGAACGGCGTGCGATGGCACCCCGCATACGAGTACGTCCGCTTCGCGAGCGGCTTCGACCAGATCCGAGGTTGCCTTGAGTCCCTTGGGAAGTTTGCGCTCACCAAGGTATTTGGAGTTGGTCCGTTGCGAATTGATCTCGTCGGCCGCTTCGGAATTTCGTGCCCACAGCAGGGTGGGAGTGTTGCGGGCAGCGAGGCCGGCCACCGTGGTTCCCCACGATCCGGCACCGAGGACGACGACGCGTACCGGGCGGGCCATCAGAGTGCGCTGTTCTGGGTAGCGAGTGCTGTCATGGCGCCAAGCGTTCCACTTGCGGAGCAGTTGCGGGCCAATTCCGGCGAGTCTGTGGCTCGACTTACAGATGAGGCGGCGGTTCGGGGCTTTCGCGCATTGTTTCGACCGCTTCTGCGGATTCCGCGACGATCGAGCGCATCGCGGTTTCTGCAGCGTCGGCGTCGCCGGACTGAATGGCTGATGCGACCACTCCGTGCAGGTGAATCGCTTCGGGGTCGGCCTCGTGGGGCATCAAGGAGTGGCGTGTGCGGCCTTCGAGTATCTCGACGACGATCTGCGACATCGCCCGCAGCATCGGGTTACCGGAGGCGGCGAGCAGGGTGCGGTGGAAGTCGGAGTCATGGCCGAGATAGGCACCGGTATCGGCAGCGCGAGAGGTAGCTGACATGCCGATGACGGCTGCGGTCAGAGCGCCGCACTGCTCGGGTGTTGCGCGAGTTGCGGCCAGTCGCGCCGCCAGGGGTTCGATACCGGAACGGAGTTCACTCAGGATCGAAAGCTGCTCGAACCGATCAGGACCGGCCAGTTGCCAGCGGATGACATTGGGGTCGAGCGAGTTCCAGTGTTCGGAGCCCAGGATGGTGATTCCGACGCGTCGACGAACCGAAGCCAATCCGAGAGATTCGAGAACGCGGACAACTTCGCGGATGACGGTTCGCGACACGTCGTAGCGCGTTGCCACCTCGTCGGCGGAGATCGTGGTTCCCGGGGGGAGCACACCACCGACTATGTCTTGGCCGAGCTGTTCCAGCATCGAGTCGTGTAACTGCTGAAACGGGACAGAAGGCATACGTAGATCGTCCCATGCGTATGGAGTAAGCCCGGTGCAAGGCGAATAAATACTACAAATTAGTGTCTGCTCTTGAAATTGTAGGTTAATTAAGGAACAGTGACCTCAATCACTCATCGGACTGGGAGTCCCTATGAACACCACAGCATTGCTGGCGGCCGAGGTCGTCCCCGCTGGTAGCGACGCACGATTGATCATCGCTGCAGTCGCCGGCGTCGCGGTCATCATCGCGCTGATCACCTGGCTCGACCTGCATCCCTTCCTCGCGCTGTCCATCGGCGCGGTAGGTGTCGGTCTGGCGGCCGGCCTCGGTTCGGCAGAGTCGGTTGCAGCATTCGCCACCGGTTTCGGATCGACCATGGGAAGCGTCGGAATCCTGATCGGTTTCGGCGCGATGTTCGGCAAACTCCTCGCCGATTCCGGTGGTGCCGACCGAATCGTCGACACACTGGTCGGCCGCTCCAGCACCAAGGCACTCCCGTGGACCATGGCTCTGGTCGGCGCTGTCATCGGTCTGCCGATGTTCTTCGAGATCGGTCTCGTTCTGTTGATGCCGGTCATCATCCTCGTCGCGCGGCGATCCGGATTGTCCCTGATGCGCATCGCGATCCCCACCCTCGCCGGCCTCTCGGCCATGCACGGGTTGGTTCCCCCGCACCCAGGGCCGCTGGTTGCAGTCTCGGCATTGAACGCAAACCTCGGCCTCACGCTCGCGCTCGGTGTCCTCGTCGCGATCCCCACTGTTGTTCTCGCCGGACCGGTCTTCAGCAAGTACGCAGCGCGGTGGGTCGACGTGAAGGTTCCGGATCTCTTTGTCACAGGCGAAGATCGAGGTGAAGAAGAGAAGCAGCAGCGCCCTTCGTTCGCGGCGACTCTCGCAGCGATCCTCCTCCCGGTCGTTCTCATGCTGGGCAAGGCATTCGCCGACGTGATCGCACCCGATTCCGAGGCACTCCCCAAATCCGTCCTCGACTTCCTCGGAACACCCGTTGTGGCTTTGGGTCTCGCGGTTCTGGTCGGAATGGTGCTGTTGGGTCGCGGCGGCGGAATGGACCGCAAGGCCATCTCGAAGTCGCTCGAGAGTTCCCTACCTCCCATCGCAGGCATCTTGTTGATCGTCGGCGCCGGTGGCGGTTTCAAGCAGGTCCTGATCGACACCGGTATCGCCGGAGTGATCGCCGACGCGATCAAGGGCAGCAGCCTTCCCGTGCTGTTCCTGGCCTGGCTGGTAGCGGTATTGATCCGCGTCGCAACGGGTTCGGCAACGGTGGCAACGGTGACGGCGTCGGGCATCCTCGCTCCGGTTGCGGCCGACCTCTCGTCCGCACATGTCTCGCTGATGGTCTTGGCGATCGGCGCAGGCTCGCTCTTCCTCTCGCATGTCAACGACGCCGGATTCTGGTTGGTGAAGGAGTATCTGGGCGTCAGCGTGGTACAGAACCTCAAGACCTGGACCGTGATGGAATGCATCATCTCGGTATCGGGCCTGGCCGGAGTGCTCGTGTTGAGCGCATTCATCTAGGTAGGCGAGCACATGAACAGCGAAGCGGCACAGCAGAAGCAGTATCCCGTGCTCGTCCTGATGGGTGTCTCGGGCTCGGGAAAGTCGACGGTCGGCGGCATGCTCGCCGGAGCGATGGGTTGGGACCTTCAAGAAGGCGACGATCTGCACCCGCAGGCGAACATCGACAAGATGGCGACCGGGCATCCGTTGAACGACGACGATCGCTGGCCCTGGCTCGACAAGATCGCCGTCTGGATCAAGAGCCATACCGACGCCGGTCAGCCGGGCATCGTCACGTGTTCGGCACTCAAGCGCAGCTACCGCGACGTGCTTCGCGGTGAGCACGTCGTGTTCGTGCACCTCGCCGGTTCGCGGGATCAGATCGGCCAGCGATTGACCGCCCGCCTCGATCACTACATGCCCGCCTCGCTCCTCGACTCCCAGATCTCGACGCTCGAGGCCGTCGACCCGGACGAGCAGGCCATCGTCGTCGACGTGGGCGGTAGTCCCGCCAAGATCGCGGAGGAGATCCTGCGACGGGTGGAGACGTTCGAATACTGAGCATGCCAGGCGTGTAAGCACCCGAGGTTCGGGTTACGGTGCATGGGTGACTGCTGCTGACGAAGGCCACGACGTCGATCAATTGCGTGTCGATGCCCAAGCGCGTCTGGAAGTCGCGGTGGGTGAGGGGCGTTTGACCCTCGAGGAGTACTCGGACAAGGCGGCAGTGGTGTGGTCGCCCACCGCAGATCGAGGGCAGCTCGAGCAGATCGTGCCGTTCAGTGCGGCACCACCTGCTGTGGTGTCGCCGCCGCAAGCAACGATCGTCGGTGTCTTCGGTGACACGAAGCGCTCCGGCCGTTGGTCTTTGGCAAAAAAGACACTCGCTCTGCTGTTGTTCGGGGACGTCAAGTTCGATCTGCGATCGGCAACCATCACAGCGTCCTCCTCGACGATCACCATCGTGTCGATCTTCGGGGACACGAGGCTGCGGGTTCCGGAGGGTGTTTCAGTCGAGTTGGGTGGCTTCGACCTTTTCGGAGATCGGGAATTCGACGGGGGTCGACAGGATCCTGGCCCAGGTGCACCGGTTATTCGTGTCGTCTCGTATTCGTTGTTCGGCGATCTCACCGTGCGCACCGGCTAGCTCGGACGCCGTGACCGACTTCGACTTCCACAGCGTCTGGACGCTCCCGGCCTCTGCCGACCGCGTCTACGACGTTCTCGCGGATGCCGAGCGGTATTCGCAGTGGTGGCCTCAGATACGCCGAGTCCGGGCGACCGACGAGCACTCGGGCTCCATGGCCATCCGCAGCGCTGTCCCTCTGACCCTGCTGGTCTTCGGACGACGCGAGGTCGAAGACCCCGTTGCCCGCCATCTGCAAGTGCGTCTCTCCGGGGCAATGACCGGGTGGAGTAGCTGGGTGGTACGCCCCGCTGAATCTGGCTGCGTCGCCGACTTTCGGCAACAAGTAGCGGTGTTCGGAGCGCTCGGTCTGGCCTCGAAGATCGCGAAGCCGGTATTCGAGTGGAATCATGAAGCGATGATGCGTGGCGGGCACCGCGGACTCTCCGCTAATCTCTCCCAGCCGTGATTGCGAGCCGAACTTACACACGCTCGAGTAATTCATGCCTACCCGTCGTGTCGTTTTGACGCAGCGTCAGTTATCGTTCACAACAGCAGTCGACAAGTATGTGTAACTCACATGCACAAAACGTCTTGACCTGGGAGGACGCTATGCGGACGCGAGATTCGACGGTATGGCATTGGAACGTGAGTCCCCGAGCGCGGGTTATCTTCTGCCTGACCAGGACGTTCGTGAAGCCGATGTTCACCCTCTGGCCGACCACCGAACGCGGCATCCGCCAACTCGAGCGACTCGACGCGATGGCGGACAAACTGCCGAAGCCGAAGAACCTCGACATCGAGCCTTTCACGCTTGGTGGTGTGCCAAGCGAGAAGGTGCAGCATCCACGCAAAGCGCAGGGCGAGTTGGCCGGAGCCACGATCCTCTACTTCCACGGCGGTGGGTTCGTCTTCTGCGGTCTGGCAACGCACCGCGCGCTGTGCGGATTGCTCTCGGCGAAGGCCGGAGTGCCGGTGATCTCCGTGCGCTACCGTCAGCTGCCGGAAGGTTCCATCGGCACCTCCGTCAAGGATGCGATGGCCGCGTACACCGCGTTGCTCGAGACAGCGGAAGACCCGAACAAGATTGTGCTTGCCGGTGATTCGGCGGGCGGTTACCTGGCCATGAAGGTCGCCGAAATTGCCGCACTGCGCGGAATCACGCGGCCTGCTGCCGTGGTGGGATATTCCCCTCTTCTCAACGTGAACCTCGAGGACCACGATCCCGATTTCATGAAACGCGATGCCTACCTACCGATGTCACAGGTCGAAAAGCTCAAGGACCGGTGGCTGGAGGGTCCGGACGAGATTCCTGGTGCGCAGTCTCCGATCAACGCCGACGCCAGCCTGATTCCGCCGTCGTTCCTGGTGTCCGCCGAATACGAACTGATGCGTCCGGACGTCGAGATCATGACCGAAAACCTGATCAAGGCAGGACAAGCCGTCGAAACGCACATTTGGAGTGGGCAGATCCATGCTTTCCCGGTGATCGGCAAAGCTCTTCGGGAGGGTAAGGCGATCGTCGATCTCACAGTCAAGTTCCTCGAGCGAACGATGGCCTCGCAGAACCAGATCAGCGCCTGAGGTGTTTGTCAGCCGATCGACGTGAGTGTTGCGTAGTCGTCGTTGTCGAGAACGCCCTCGACGACTGCGCGAACTTCCGAGGCATGCAACGTGATCGAACCGCCGTGGTTGTCGAGGAAGGCGGTATCCGCGGCGTCTCGCCCGGTCGAGATCCGCACAAGATTGCTGCGCGGCGCCAATTGCGTTGCATCGACCACGCGCCACACGTTGTCGATACTGGCTTCGACGACGGCGTGAAAATCCATCGGATCGCAGCCCGGCGCGTAGACGGCCACCAAGCGCGCGGGAATCCCCACCGCGCGTAGCAGCGAGATGGTCAGGTGCGAGTAGTCGCGGCACACTCCGGCGCCTGCGAGCAAGGTGTCTACCGCACTGTCGGTGCCGCGGCTGGTGCCGGGAACATAACTCAAATGTGTACTCACCCAGCGGGTGACTTCGAGGAGGAGTTCGGCCGGGGGAGTGGCGAGATCGAATTGCCCGGCGACAAAACCGAAGAACTTGTCGGCCTCGGCATAGCGACTGGGGCGCAGATATTTCGACACGTCGTAGTCGCCGGCCGACGACGGTTCTGCGCGGCCGATGACGGTTGCGTCGTAGCTGACGATCAGTTTGCCTGGGGCACAGTCGAGTAGGTGAATCCGGGTGCCGTGTTCGGCGATGACCTCACGGGGTTCGATCGGCTTGCCGTCATGGACGAACGACATCGTTTCCAGCAGTTCGACACCCGGCGCGCGCGTCACCGCGATCTTGAACTCCAGGTTGGTCGCCTCGTCGATCTCGATGTCGAGCAGGGCGGCGACGGTACGTTTCATCGGATCATCTTTACACCGAATTCGGACACCCACCACCTGGGAGGATTGTGACAGTGCGATCAGGCTTCGGGATAGTCGACGTCGACGCCGCTGCTGAGGTCGCTGCACTCCACCAACTCCACGCCGTGTTCGCGTAGATAGGTGTTGGCGCCGCCGTCCCCGGTGAGTGACTCTGCAAGCGTCGGCCAATGGTCGCGTCCGATCAGGACAGGATGGCCGGGCCTTCCGTGAAAGACAGCTCTTCGCAGTATGTTTCGTGATGGGATGTCTTGACCCGCGATTCGCGTCACGGTGTCGGTGTTCAGGTCCGGGACGTCGACCAAGGAGATCGCTGCCGCCTCGGCACCCTCGATCTGCATCGCCGCCTCGAGTCCGCAGCGTAGTGATGCGCTCATTCCCCGTTCCCAATCCGATTTCACCACAATGACATCGGTGGTGGGCAGCAGTTCGACGGCGTCCTCGGCCTGTGCGCCGAGAACCACGATGACCGGTGAGAGTCCGGCGGACTGCAGCGTCGCCACCCCGTGGCGAAGCCAAGGCTGGCCGTCCGTGCCCGTAACGAGAGCTTTCGGTTTGCCCATGCGAGATCCGGCCCCGGCAGCCAGCAGGATCCCGCACGTCGACATGATTATGCTCCGGTGACCCGCGGGCGCAGCCACTCGATCAGATCGTTCAGAACCTCTTCCTGCTCAGGCTCATTGAAGATCTCGTGATACAAGCCGTCGTACACCTTCAAGGTGACGTCCGAAGAACCGGCCAACTCTGCTACGAGCTTGCTGCCGGCGGGGTCCGTCAATCGGTCGTCCGAGCCGTGTTGAAGCAGTACGGGAATGGTGAGCGATGGCAGGCGCGCCGGGAAGCCTTCCGCGGCGGTGATCATGCCGCGCGCAATTCCGGCAGGAACCTTGCCGTGGTGAACCAGCGGGTCGGCGTTGTACTTGTCGACAACCTTCTGATCACGCGATACGGCAGCCGCTTCCAGGTTCTCGACAGGCACGTCGGGGAGGTACTTGCCGACGATCTTGCCCAGCTGCATCACGATCTTCGGAGTGCCGGTTGCGATGATCACAGCAGGTCCGGACAGGGCGAGTGCTTTGAGATCGGCCTGATGGTCGAGGGCATAAGAAAGTGCGATTGCGCCTCCCATGCTGTGGCCGAGCAGGAACTTGTCCTTACCGGGATGTGCCGCCGTCACGATCGAGAACAACGTGTGGACGTCGTCGGTGAAGTCGGAGAATTCCTTCAGGTGAACGCGCTTGCCGCCAGAGCGCCCGTGTCCGCGATGGTCGGGTGCGTACACGATGAGCCCGAGTTCCCCGAGCCGCGCAGCAACATGGTCGTAGCGCCTCGCGTGTTCGCCGAGTCCGTGGCACAGGACAAGAACCCCGGTGGGTT
This sequence comes from Rhodococcus sp. UFZ-B548, assembly GCF_903819475.1. NCBI lineage: Bacteria > Bacillati > Actinomycetota > Actinomycetes > Mycobacteriales > Nocardiaceae > Rhodococcus > Rhodococcus sp. UFZ-B548. Next base: position 135,337 of record NZ_CAIJDS010000005.1, on the reverse strand, counting down.
CGCGGTCCGGTGTCCACACGTCGTAGACGATCTTGGTGCCGGCTACTCCGGTGAACGACGACTCTTCGTGCTGCATTGTTGCGCCCTCTCTGCGACCGGTTCCGGTACGCGGATTCTCACATGCTATTCGCCCCGTGGGCAGGGCGCGGGTGTTCAGGGTGTGAGGTCGTCGAGGAAACTTCGACACTTGTTTGTTACGGCTGGTTACATTAACTTAGGGGCGTGACCGGACAAACCGTTGATCGTTCCGACCCTGTTCCAGCCACCCGCTCGCGCCGATTGTGGCGACCCGCGGTTCGGGCCTTGCTGGACGGCGCGCTACCGCTGATCGACAAGCGAATGGCGGAATCGGTACGCCCGTTCGATCGGCCCGAGATGATGCGTCCGCACCTGGCTTCGCGGAAGTTCGCGTGGACGCACTACGGGATCTTCGTTCCCCGACTGCCAGGGCCTTTCCGTTACCTCAACACCATGACGTTGATCGGTGCAACGGGGACGGTGGTGTTCGACAACGACTATCTCGCTGCACCCGACGCGCGAAACACCGCAACCGTGCTGAGTTCTACCGCAGCGCCGGGGCATCACTTCTATCGGGCGTACGACGCTGCCGATGAGTGTGCGTTCGAAGAAGATGGTTCGCGAATCGCCTTCGGTGACAACCTGATCATCGACAACAGCTATCCGAAGTTCCGTGTCACCGGACGATACGACTCTTTCGACGTCGATCTCGAGATCGTGGCATCAGATCAAGCGTCGTGGTTCGTGCGCAATCCCGTCTACGACCACGTCAGTCTGCTGGCGCAGTGTTCCGGAACGATTTCGAGTCCGGATGGACCGGTGAGTATTTCGGCTCCGTGCACCGTCGAATACGCGCGGTGCATGACACCGCAATCGTTGACCCGCCGCGCCCTTCCCGAGTCGTGGAAGCTCCCGGCCGACTTCTTCACCTACCAGATCGTTCAACTGGACGACCGGCATCAATTGTTGCTCACCGATGTTCGAGCGTCAGGGGTTAAGGCGTGCAAGCTCGCCTACATTCGGACTGTGGACGGCAGCGCAAGAGTCTTCGACGATGTGGTGTTCGACGTACTCGAGTACGCCGACACATTGCATGTCGACCCACAGGGACGTGAGATGCGTGTGCCGCGCGTACTGCGTTGGCAGGTACGCGATTACGGCAGGACGATCATCGAGTTCGAGGCCGAGATCGACTCGGAGTGGCGCTATGGTCACGGTAAGGGATACGTCGGCGCGTACACCTACCGGGGGAGTTTCGACGGTGCGTCGATCAACGGCACCGGTTACATCGAATGGGTGGACTGCGAAGTGTAGGGCACTTAGTGTGTATCGGTGCCTTTCGTAGACCCCGCCTCGCTGACGACTCGTCCGCAGAAGATCCTTGTCGCGGGGACCTCGGGCGCCGGAAAGACGACTCTCGCCGGTCGAATCGGGCAGCTTCTCGGGATCGAACACACCGAGTTGGACTCGCTGTTCCACGGGCCCGACTGGGTTCCGCTCGAGAGTTTCGAAACCGAAGTACGACGCTTTTCCAGCGAGCCGGCCTGGGTGACCGAGTGGCAGTACGGTGCGGTGCGTGAGCTTCTGGCCGAGCGTGCGGACCTGATGCTGTGGTTGGATCTGCCTCGGCGGACGGTGATGCGCCAGGTGGTCACACGAACCGTGCGTCGGCGATTGCAGCGAGAGGTGTTGTGGAACCGCAACATGGAGCCGCCACTGCACACCATTCTGTTTGATCCGGATCACGTGGTGCGCTGGGCCTGGCGAAGCGACGGACGCAACGTCGGGCGTATGGCCACGGTCCTTGTCGATGTGCCGTCGTTGCCGATAGTTCGGCTGCGCAGTCGAGAAGAGATCGAGGCTGTGCTCGAAGTCCTCGGCCGTTGGCCCTCAGATCGTCTGAGCTAGGCGAAATCCCAGGTCGTCGATAGCAAACGTCGGGTGGCTTCGCCTCCTTACGGTAGCGCCGCAACCGCGCTCACTTTCGGCCCAACTGCCGCCGCGGAAGATCCGGTACGTGCCGTAAACCTCGGGGTCGTAGAGATCCCAGCACCATTCCCAGACATTGCCGATCATGTCGTACAGGCCCCAGTTGTTGGGTGCCTTCATCCCGACGTCATGTGCTCGTCCTTCTGAATTGTCGCTGTACCAGGCAATCTCGTCGATTTCGCCGTAGCGGTAGCCGGAGGTGCCGGCTTTGCACGCGTACTGCCACTCGGCCTCGGTGGCGAGTCGGTAGCCGGTTGCCGCCCGGTCCCACCGGGGAGACTCGGTGTCGATGTCGTGATACGCGGGCGACAGGCCGTCCGCGACTGACAGTGTGTTGCAGGTTGCGATGACGTCTTTCCACGAGAGGTCGACCGCGGGTTTGCTCGGATCGTCCGCCGAATCTCCGTGAAGCAGTGCCCTGGTGGTGAGATGGCGAGCGAGGCGGAATGATTCGACTTTCGAGGTCCACGCAGTGCCTTTGCGATCGTCTCTGAGATGCACCTCGCCGGCAGGGATCTCGATCATCAATTCCGCTGCTCCGGTCATTCGTTCATCATCGCAGAGGTTGTCGCTCACCCGGGGAGACGCTCGAACGCAGCTTGTGGGTCAAGGCCGGTACGCATGCGCCATGCGGTCAGTGCAAGCCCGAGACACACCACCTGCGCCGGATCGTCGAGGGAAACTCCCATCAGCTTCTCGATACGAGTGAGCCGTGCATAGAGCGACTGGCGCCGAATGCCGAGGAAATCCGCGGTTCTCGCCTTGCCGCCCCGGTGTGCGAGGTACGCGTCGAGTGTCCGGACGAGGTCGGCGGAATGTGCTGTGTCGTAAGCGATCAGCGAACCGAGTTGCTCCGTGACGAACGAGGACAAGGAAGCGGGCGTCGTGCCGGCGGCGAGCAGTCGTTGGACGCCGACGTCCCTGGCGAGGATCACTCCGGTCCGGGTGCCGAAACGCCGTGCGATCTGGACGACTTCGCGAGCTTGCGCGACCGCCGCACCGACGCCGGACAGATCCTCGACCGGCGTCGCCACTCCGAGCGTGCGTACCGCGGAACCGCCCGGCCCGCGGCGTAGCAGCTCGTCGGCTTCGGTGAACGCAGTCCGCACTCGAGCGGGGGATGCGGACGCCCACCCATGCGCGAGCACGATGACGTGATTGGCCGCAGTCCCGACGACACAGGAGCCGAGCACGGCCCGCACGGCGTCGCGTACTTGGTCAGCGAGCTCTCGAACCGGCGTTTGCCGATCGATGTCGACAGCGGCGACGAGGACGTGGTGCCCCTCCGACAACGGCGTCCACCCGGCCGCTGTCAGTCGTTCGGACAAGTCGCCGTGCGATGTGAGCACACCGCCCACCACGTCGGTGATCACCGATTGGGCGAGTGACTGTCTTGGGCCGAGGTCGCCGTGACGGCCGAGTTCCAGAGCCACCGCGACGGCGGCGCAGTTTGCGACGGCGGTTCGGCGTGTAGTTGCGGGCCCGCACAGAACAAGTCGACCGAGTGAGTTCGTCGGTCCGCGTACGTCGTGGATCGTGCGTTCGGTCTCGGATCGCTCTGCGCCGGTTGTGCTGCGCTCGACGGTTCTGCCATCCGCGTCGAGGAGATCGACGGCGCACCCCGCGAGTCGTGACACCTTGTCGAGCAGCGCGGTCATGCCCTGGCCCGCCACCACGAGGCTCAGAAGTTCTTGCCAGACAGGCTCGCCCGCCTGTGCCGAACCGAGAGTGCGGCGGAGCATGAGGTCGTGAAAGTCTTCGACCATCCGCTCGAAGGGCACTACTGCGTGCAGGGCCAAGAACGCGAGCCCGCGTCGGCGCGATGCTTCGACGAGTTCGGGAGGGGCCGTGAGGAACGAGCGGCCGACCTCCATCGCGAGCGCGACGCATCCCGCGTCCGCCAACTGGTCGATGTAGGCGGTGAGCTGCTCGGGAGATCGCCCGTGCAGACCGAGGCCCGTGGTCAGGAGGACCTCACCTCCGGACAGCAGCCCACCCATCTCGTACACCTCGGACGAATGGACCCAGCGGACCACCGCGGTATCGACGTCGCCCGCGAGAACCTCGATTGCGGCGGCCTTGAACGAGGGCATCGCAAGAACTTGTCGCAGAGTAGGGAGCATTTCTATATCGTCCGCCGAGGGGGCACTTCGTCATAGAGCTAGTTCTGCCGAACTGACAGGTTGTCCCTTGTCGGGCTGTTACCACCGTGGTCGGATTGTGACACGAGCCACAATCGACGATTTTGGTCAGACTCCAGGAGCGCACATGAACCACCCGGCAGACACCGATGAGTATTTTCTCGGACTTGCGATCGAACAGGCGAAGATCGGTTGGGAGGAGGGCGGCGTGCCGATCGGCGCGGCGCTGATTCACCGCGGCGAGGTTCTCGCAGTCGGACGCAACCGCCGGGTCCAGATGAACAGCGCCATCCGTCATGGAGAGACCGACTGCATCGAGCGCGCCGGACGACTGCCGGCCTCGGTGTATCGCGAGTGTGTCCTCTATACGACTTTGTCACCGTGCTTCATGTGCGCCGGAACGGCGCGCCTGTACGAGATCCCTCGAATCGTAGTCGGCGAAAATCGTTCCTTCGAGGCATCGGAAGAATGGTTGCGCAGCAGCGGAATTCAGGTCGACGTCGTCGATGACGCGGAGTGTGTGGCACTGATGGACCGCATGCTGGCCGAGCGCCCGAGCCTGTGGCTCGAAGACATCGGCGAAGTTGCATGAGCAGCGCCGTCGAACCTGCCACGGCCGCAAGCGATTCGGAGAGTGCGGGTCACCCCGTCGATCCGGACTATCCCGTTAGTCCGGTTCCGCTTCATGCACGAAAGCCGTTCTTCTCGCTCGCGGTGGTGTTGCTGGGGTTCACCATCTTCACGCCGACGATGTTGGCCGGAGCAGCGCTCGGTACCGCGTTCTCGTTCTGGAAACTGATGGTGGTGATCGCCGCCGGATCCGCCATCTTGGGGGTCTACGTCGCCATGATGGGGTTCGTCGGAGCTCGAACCGGGCTGACGACAGTTGTGATGGCGCGCTACAGTTTCGGCACTCGCGGGTCCAAGCTCGCTTCGATCCTGCTGGGCGGTACCCAGATCGGCTGGTACGGAGTCATCATCGGCACGATCGGCGATCTCACCGCGCAGGCATTGGGCTGGAATTCCTATCTCGCGCGGGCGTCGGTGATGATCGCGGCGAGCATCTTGATGTGCATCACCGCCTGCTACGGCTACCGCGGAATGTATTGGGTCTCGCTCGTCTCGACGCCATTGATCCTGGCGTTGGCCTGCTGGGTCGTATTCCGGTCCCTCGAGGAAGTCGGTGGGTTCTCCGGTCTGGTCTCGGTTCAACCGCAGACGACCATGACGATCGCGCTCGCAATCACCACTGTGGTCGGCACATTTGTATCGGCGGGAACGCAAGCGCCCAACTGGACCAGGTTTGCCCGTTCCGGATCACAAGCGGTGTGGGCCTGCGTTATCGGGTTCCTCCTCGGAAACGGATTGATGATCCTGTTCGGTGCAATCGGAGCTATCACGTTCCACGAAGGTGACTTCGTGCTGATTCTCTACAACCTCGGGCTTGTCGGCTGGGGCCTGGTCTTGCTGTTCGGGAATCTCTGGAAGAGCAACGCCGACACCGCATACGCCTTCGGGGTGGCCGGCGCCGAACTGTTCAGAAAGCCCCGCAAGACCCCGTTCGTCATCGGTGGGTGTGTGATCGGCACGGCGCTCGCTCTGACCGGTGTGCACAACCATCTTGTCGACTATCTGAGCCTGCTCGGAACGTTCATCCCGCCATTGGGCGGTGTGATCATCGCGGACTTCCTGTGCCGGTGGCGGCGCGGCATTCCCGAGGGTTACACCCCGCAGCCGGTCCACTGGCGAAACCTCGCCGTCTATGCCGTCGCAGCGTTCCTCGCTTGGCTTTCCGGTGAGTTCGAGGTGGGAATCCCGCCGCTGATCGGCATCGTGGCAGCAATTGCTCTGACGATGTTCCTGCACAGGGTGTTTGGCAACAGCTCGGCAAATCGGGAGGTCTCGACCTCCACCGTCTGAATCGTGCGTCAGGCATCAGCGAGCCCCCGGCGGTATCGACCGCGCCGGGGGCTCGCGTAATTGATGGAAAGGGCAGACGATTCCGTCTCAACCGTCAGCGCAGAACAGGCAGGTAAGGTGCCTCGATTCCCTGCTCTTCGAACGCAGTCAGCGCCGAGCGTGCAAATGCGCGCTGGACTGCCCACTGGCGCCCAGGCTTGACCTGCGCCGTCACTCGAATGGTAATTGCCTCGGCAGTAACCGAATTGACTCCCAGCATCTCCGGTTTGTCGATCATGTCCGCCCTGATCGGTTCGGACTCCGCCGCCTCGAGGACAGCTCGCGTCGCCACCTCGCACGCTTTGTGCACGTTCGCGTTGTGGGCGATCGGGAGATCGAGAACTGCAGTGGCGAAACCCTGACTCATGTTGCCCACTCGCAGGATTTCGCCATTGCGGCAGTACCACAAGGTGCCGTTGGCATCTCGAATCGTGGTGACACGCAGGCCCACTGTTTCGACGGTGCCGACCGCGTCGCCGAGATCGACGACGTCGCCGACACCGTACTGATCCTCGAGCAACATGAAGATGCCGGAGAGGAAGTCACGCACCAGGTTTTGTGCACCGAAACCGATGGCAAGACCGATGACTCCGGCGGATGCGATGAACGGCGCGACGTTGATCCCGAGAATGCCGAGGATCTGCAGCACACACCAGACGAGGATGACGATGGACACCGTCGATTTGAGTACCGAACCGATGGTCCGGGCTCGCTGCGATCGGCGCTCGTTCACCTTGGCGTTCGGAGACTTGCGAGGCTTCGACATTCGATCGATCCCGCGGTGCAGTGCGAAGCGCAGAACGACTGCGAGCGCCACGTAGATCGCGATCTCGACGGGTCGGTGAATCAGCCAGTCTCGGTTGGTGTCGGTCAGTTCCCATGCTTGTATTTCGGAAATCATCCCCATGCATTCTACGGATTCCGGCCGATCCGGGCATCGTCGCAGGGCAGGCGGTCCAAAGCCGTACAGGCAGCTAGGCTTACGCCATGGCTGCGTTCACTGGCATACCCGTTGCTGCACTCGACTTCTACGAAGACCTGGAGGCCGACAACAGCAAGACCTGGTGGGCAGCGCACAAGGAGACGTACGACGAAGTGGTTCGTCGTCCGATGGCGTCGTTGACCGCGGCGTTGGAGGACGAATTCGGCACGGCCAAGCTCTTTCGGCCATATCGTGACGTTCGATTCTCGAAGGACAAGATCCCGTACAAGACGCACCAGGGAGCGTTCGTCGGTCTCGCCGAGAGCTGTGGCTACTACGTGCAGATCGACGCGGCAGGGTTGATGGTGGCCGGTGGTTTCTACGCCAGCAGTTCGGAGACCATCGCGCGTTATCGTGCGGCTGTCGACGACGACGTTCGAGGGCCGGAGCTCGAGAAGATCCTGGCCTCCGTCGAGAAGGCCGGATTCACGATCGGCGGCGACAAGCTCAAGACGGCGCCTCGCGGATACACGGTCGACCACCCGCGGATCGAATTGCTGCGTCACAAGTCGCTGACTGCTGGTCGTAGTTACCCAAGCCCGTCGTGGCTGGACAGCGCCAGGACATTGAAGGAAGTTCGCACAGCGTGGCGCGCACTGACGCCCTTGGTCGAATGGTCCGGACAGGTGCTCGGACCGAACTGACTGTCCGACAGAAAAGTGTGACGTAGCCGTAGGAGAGTTCACCTCGAGTTCATCGAAACTCGAGACGCCTGGGGCTAGCGTGATGTGTGTAACCGAAAGTTTCGGCCCCGCTTCGAGTCGCAGCGCCGCAGTTCGAAGCCATTTTCTCTCGATCGACATCGTGAACAACCCGTGTCAGTGGAGACCATCATGGCTATGTTTCTCGCTCTCGTCCTGATCATCTCGGTCCTCGGAATCGTCGGCACCTACCTCGCGTTCAGTGCGGTCTACTTCGTCGAGATGCGCAAACTCGACAAGTAAGGGGTGCGAATTGGCCTGATTCGACTATTTCTGGGCCGATCGCGACGACCCTCCCTGCGTACGCTGTTAGGGCATCCTTATCCGCTCGCAACAGTGGATGATTCATTTCTTCTGGAGGTTCGACACGCATGCCCGCTCAATCCACGCTCTTGCTTCCCGAGGGCTACTCCGACAACCGCCTCGTTTCGGACCTCACACGTCGGCAGTTCGGCTTCGGTGCCGGGATCGCCGGACTGGGCGCGTTCCTGGCGGCCTGCGGTGACAGCGGGAGCAGTTCGGGTGAAACCGAAATGCGTTCTGTGACGACACCTCTCGGTACCTACGACATTCCCGTCAATCCGAAGAGGGTTGTCGCGATCGACTCGCGGCTCGACCTGGAACCTGCTGTAGCTCTGGAACTTCCGCTCGTCGGCTACACGTACGCCCAGGCGACACCGTGGGTGCCTATCGATTCGTCGGTGCCGTTCCTGTCGGAGATCCCCAACCGCGAACAGATCTTGGCGCTCGAGCCCGACCTGATCGTGTGCCTCAACTACGAGAGCGAGTGGTGGCCGGTCGCCGAGATGTCCACCATCGCACCGGTTCTGACGACCGAGTTCACCGACGACTGGCGTACAAACCTCTCGCGGCTGTCGGGCTGGCTCGGTCGAACGGCCACACTCGATCGATTGACGCTCGACTACGACAATCTGATTTCCGACATCCGCAGTCGTCATGCCGAGAAGATTGCGTCCAAAACCGTTGCCAGTGTCTCGTTCATGCCAGACACGAACACGCTGTACGTCACGAGCATCCGTACGTCCGAGAAGGGCGACAAGCCCAGCGACATGACGCTCGGCGACATCGGTGGCAAAACTGCCACCTCGGAGGGCCTCGATCCCGAGGGCGGCGTCAGCCTCGAAGGCCTCGATGTGCTGGCCGGCGTCGACGGCTTCATGATCACCGAAAACGAGGACAGTGCCGCGTACCAGGCATTGGTGGCGAGCAAGCTGTGGCAGCGACTCCCGGCAGTGCAGGCTGGCAACGTCACCAGTCTGGGCGGCTCCACGTTCTACGGTTCGATCTACACGATTTCGTACGTGGCACAGGGTTGGGATGCCCTGTACAACAAGATCAACTGAAGCCTCTGCCGATCGGACCGATGAGTTTCGGTAACGCGGGCGGTCTAATCAGGTAGGCATTGACCAAACCTGAGGAGATCGACGTGCAAACAGAGCAATCCCCAGCGGTAGTGCAATCCCGCGACGGTACGACCATCGCATACGAACGCTCCGGTGCCGGACCAGCAGTGGTTCTGGTTGCCGGAGCGTTCTGCGATCGAGGATGGTTCGATTCTCTCGCTGCTGCGTTGGCGGCGGACTTCACGGTGTACTCGTACGACAGGCGGGCACGCGGGGACAGCGGTGACAGTCGTGCGTTCTCGATCGACGCCGAGGTGGAGGACTTGCGGGCGGTCGTCGCTGCCACCGGTGAAACGCCGCTGGTCTACGGATTGTCGTCGGGTGCTGCGCTGGCTTTGGAAGCCGCAGCGCAGGCCGTGCCGATGCGTAAGCTCGCCGTCTACGAGGCGCCGTACATGGATGACGACCAGCGTGACGAGACTGCCCAAAGTGACCTGGAGCGGTTGATCGCGGCCGGCGACAGGGAAGGTGCTGTGACGCGTTTTCTGGATCTGACCGGTGCATCCCCCGGGATGGTCGACGAGATCAAGCGGAGCGCCGATTGGCCCGACATGTGCGCCATCGCGCACACCTTGCCTTACGACGTCGCCGTGTGTGATCACGGCTGTCAGTCGCTCGACTGGCTTGCCTCCATTACCGTCCCTACATTGGTCATGTACGGCGGTGACAGTGGTCAATGGGCACCTGCCTCGGCGACGAGAATCGCTGCAAAAGTCTCGGGGACAAAGACTTTGGAGATCCCCGGTCAGGGGCACGGCGTTGCCGACGACGCTATTGTCCCGGCTCTGCGAGAGTTCTTTTCCGGCTAATCGCAGTGCGGCGAAAACGATCGTCAACCTAGGGTTGACGTTTTCGATTGCGTCAACCTATGGTTGACGCATGAGCAAGCCAGTGGAAATGACCAACAAGGTTCGACTCGACGACCTCATCGACGCGATCAAGAAGGTGCACACCGACGCGCTCGACCAACTTTCCGACGCCGTGATCGCAGCTGATCATCTCGGTGAAGTTGCAGATCACCTGATCGGCCACTTCGTCGACCAGGCGCGCAGGTCGGGAGCGTCGTGGACGGAGATCGGTGCGAGCATGGGTGTGTCGAAGCAGGCTGCGCAGAAGCGTTTTGTTCCCAAGGTGCCGAGTGATCAGAAGCCGATGGATCCGAACGAAGGGTTCAACCGGTTCACTCCCCGGGCGAAGAACGTCGTCATGGCCTCGCAGAACGAAGCCCGCGCCGCCGGTAACGCAGAGATCCAGCCCGAGCACCTGCTCCTGGGGCTTGTCGAGGAGCCTGCTGGGTTGGCTGCGAAGGCGATAGTGGCGCAGGGGGTGGAGCTCGGGTCCGTCCGAGCTGCAGTGGCCGGTGTACTCCCGGATCCGACTTCCGAACTGCCAGAACTTATTCCGTACGACGCTCGCGCGCGCAAGGTGCTGGAACTGACGTTCCGTGAGGCTCTTCGCCTGGGCCACAACTACATCGGAACCGAGCACATCCTGCTCGCGCTGCTCGAACTCGAAGACGGATCAGGTGTTCTGGCTGATCTCGGAATCTCGAAGTCGGTTGCGGAGTCGAATATCGTGGGAGCGTTGGCCGTCATTCAGGATCAGTGATTCAGGGGTGAATCTGATGCAGAAGAGGGCCGCACCCTTGCGGGTGCGGCCCTCTTCTTGTGTCACTGATTAGACAGCGCGCACATTGGTGGCCTGAGGACCCTTCTGGCCCTGGCCAACCTCGAACTCCACACGCTGGTTCTCGTCGAGCGACTTGTAGCCGTTGCCCGAGATTTCAGAGTAATGAACGAACACGTCCGGTGTTCCGTCGTCGGGAGCGATGAAACCAAAGCCCTTTTCGCCGTTGAACCACTTCACGATGCCCTGTGCCATACCGATACTCCCTACAAACTCGATCCGGGCCCTCACATCGAAGTCCCGATCTCGATGTGTCTATCCTCCCACGCCGCGCAAGTCGAACGGTGGGCGACGTGCAAAAGACGGTAATTCGGAAGCTTTCGAGGAGGGAATGGCAACTGATCTTCGACTGATTTTCGCCGCTGGACCGACCCGATCACCGAAGGCAGGGACTGGTGGCTCGCCCAACTGCCTGCGGTGATAGATCAGCGAGAATGTACTTGTCCGCTCGAGAACGGTCCATAGTTGTCGCTCCGATCTCTCGGAATCGCAAACGTAGGAACCCTATGGAAGATGAGGGTGGGCTAACCTCTCATTCGCTGTGCCCTCGGCGCGCGCAGCAGTCGCCGAGAAGGAGAGTGCATACATGTACGGAACGATTTGTGAGTCCACGACGTCTGAACTGGTGGACCAGCTCAGTCGCCGTGGGTTCTTCGGCGTCGGCGCAGTGGCAGCGGCCGCCATCCTTGCGGGTTGTTCGACTACGTCAGATGCCGCTGATGCCGGCGAACGACGCGAGGTGATCAATGCGCTCGGCACCACCACGATCTCGGGGAAGCCGGAAAGGATCGTTGTTGCCAGCGACTTCACGGATCTCGAATTCCTGCTCTCTCTCGGCGTTCACCCAGTCGCCTACGGCAATACGGGTGCGTGGGACCGCGGTGCACTGCCTTGGCAGAGCACCGCTGGAATAGCCGATCTCGAAAGCTTCGACACCACAGGCGAAATCAGCCCGGAAATCATCGCGCGCTACTCACCGGATCTCATCATCGGAATGAAGACCTATCTCGAACCGGCAGCCGAGAGGCTCAGCCAGATCGCGCCGGTCATCGCGCTGGACTGGACCACCTCGTGGCGTGACGGCGTCGCCACGGTCGGGCAGGCCGCTTTTGTCGACGAGGCCGCTGCTGCAGCGATCGCCAGGACCGACGCCCTGATCTCCGACACCGCCGCTTCGCTGAATGGCTTGGGTGGCAAGACGATCATGATCGGCTCGATGTACGGCGATCAGTTGTATGTGCAGGGGGATGCCAGTGCGCCCGGGGTTCTGCTGCGCGAACTCGGACTCAACTATCGCGGATACAACGCCGAGCAGATGACTGCGCTGTCGATGGAGCAGGCGGAGGTACTCGCACCCGCAGACATCTTGCTCAGCCTCGCTTCTGATCAGGAAGCGACGACGAGGTTGGAGAACTTCGCAGTTTTCCAGAACCTCCCCGCGGTGAAGGCGCGAGCCTATGCGCCGGTCGAACTTCTGCTCTCGAATGCCTTTGTCGACAATTTCGGTCCACTGAGCGCGCCGTACGCCTTGCCACAGCTCGCCGAGGTCTTGACCGGGCTTGCGGCGGGCCAGGGAAAACAGCTCCCCTGACCTCGCTTCCGAGCCTACGGACGCAGCGTCGGCCTAGCATCGAGACATGGTGGACATAGATCTGACGGGCCGCGCCGCAGTAGTCGGCGGATCACAACCGCTGCGAGCGATACTCGAAACACCCACTACCCCCGGCCCGTGGCCGGGGGTAGTGATGATTCACGAGGCCTTCGGGCTCGAGGAGGTGATGCAGCGGCAAGCCAAGCGACTGGCCGCTGCGGGGTTCCTGACGCTCGCTGTCGACCTCTACAGCGCGGGCGGGGCGAAGCGGTGCCTCGTGCCGACCATGACGTCGATGCTTCGAGGACACGGCAAGGCGTTCACCGACATCGAAGTCGCTCGCAGTTGGCTTTTGGAATCCCCGGACTGCACCGGAAAGATCGGTGTCATCGGATTCTGCATGGGCGGCGGCTTCGCGATGGTCAGCGCCGGAGATTTCGATGCTGCCTCGGTCAACTACGGTCAGCTTCCACGCAAACTCGATGAGGCCGTGGTGGATGCGTGCCCGATCGTCGGGAGTTTCGGAGGCAAGGACTTCTCGCTCCGGGGTGCGGCAGCGAAGCTGGAGACGGCGCTCAGCAATGCCGGTATCGAGAACGACGTCAAGGAGTACCCCACCGCCGGCCACGCGTTCCTCAACGACGCGGAGGCCGGACCCAAGGTGCTTCGTCCGTTGGAGCGCATCCTCGGAATCGGTCCCGATCCTGTTGCAGCGCAGGACGCCTGGAAGCGAATCGACTCGTTCTTCGAGCGCCACCTGGCCTGATCAGCGACTGGTTCTCTCACCGCCGTTGACTGCCAATACCTGACCGGTGATCTGCCGGGCGCCAGGTGAGGCCAAGAAGTGGACGGCTGATGCGATGTCGTCCGGTGTTCCGGCGCGCTTGGTGGTGGTGGACTCGATCAGCATCGCGCGACGCTCGTCCGTCAGAAAGTCTCGGAAGAACTCGGTGTCGGCGATGTAGCCGGGGGAGACGATGTTCGCGGTGATGCCTTCGGGGCCCAGTTCGGCGGCCAGATCGATATTCCACGTCGCAACTGCGGCTTTGGCAGCGCCGTACGCGCCCGCGCCCTTGTCGGCGGCGATCGATCCGATGGTGATGACGGCACCGCCGCTGGGGATTCGATCGCGAACTGCGGCTGTGGTCAGCACTGCCGAGATGAGATTGGAGTCCAGATTCGCACGCCACCCGGCGGCCAGGGATTCCAGATCTGACGGTGCCTCGCGATCGAAGTCCGTGTTGCCACCGGCGCAGTGCACCACGACGTCGATGGTTCCCGGAAGCGAATCCTGCAGCCGCTTCAGGTCTTTCGGGTCGGAGTTGTCACACGTCAAGGCGTGAACATCGGAACCCAACTCCTCTGCAGTCTTTTCGAGTGGTTCCGTGCGTCGGCCGGTGACAAAAACTGTGTCTCCCTCTCGGGCGAACGCCGCTGCAACTGCGCGTCCGATCCCTGTTCCGCCGCCGGTGACCAGAACTGTGCGTGTCATGCCTACCTCCGTGAGCTACGTTTAGACCTATACGAAGAACGTATCATTTAGAGCTAAATGAGGTGTGCAGTGGTGGGCGATTACAACCCGGACGACGCGGTGGACGCGGTTGCGTTGGCCTGGCTTCGCGAAAGGCCGGGCACGCCCGTAGAGGGTATCGGCATTGTGACCAGGCTGTGGATGTGCGCCAAGCTGCTCGGTGAGGATCGCCGACGGGTACTCGCCTCGGCCGGTGCGGACACAGCCACGCTGGACCTACTCAGTGTCCTGCGGCGATCCGGCGAGCCGTATCAGTTGACGACTCGCCAGATCACCGAGCAGACCGGAGTCACGGCCGGTGCGATCTCGCAGCGACTCGCGCGCGCGGAGAACGCGGGTCTGGTGGAGAGGTCTTCTGCCGCGGAAGGGTCGCGAATAGTGCTCGTGACCCTCACTGCCGCCGGTCACGAACTGGTGGAGCAATTGGTGGACCGAGTCCTCGGCCGCGAAGCCGAACTGACGTCGATTCTCACCGAGCAGCAGCAGGCCGAACTCACCGAACTGCTGCGTGTCTTTCTCGACGGTCTACGCGGCGAACTCGGTGACCCTGGCGTCGCGCACGTCGGGGCTTGATCAGGACAGGCGCTCGAACACTGCAGCCAGGCCCTGCCCGCCGCCGATGCACATCGTCTCGAGGCCGTAACGCGCTTCGCGACGGTCCATCTCGCGCAACAGGGTGGCCAGGATTCGTCCACCCGTGGCACCGACCGGATGGCCGAGGGAGATGCCGGAGCCGTTGGGGTTGACGCGTGGGTCGTCGGCTTCGAGCTTCCAACTCTGCAGGACTGCAAGTGCTTGTGCCGCAAAGGCTTCGTTGAGTTCGATGACATCCATGTCCGCCAAGGTCAATCCGAGGCGGCCGAGTGCCTTCTCCGACGCCGGGACGGGACCGATGCCCATGGTGCGCGGGGGAACTCCGGCAACGCTCCAACTTGCCATGCGTGCGAGGGGTCGCAGTCCGAGTGCGCGGGCTTTGTCTGCGGTGGTGACGATCGCCAGCGCTGCGCCGTCGTTCTGGCCGCTGGCATTACCTGCCGTCACGGTGGAGTCCGGGTCGATCTTTGCGCGCATGGGACGAAGGCGTGCAAGCGATTCCATCGAAGTGTCGGCCCGCGGATGCTCGTCGGTGTCGACGAGCAGGGCCTCACCCTTGCGCTGCGGAACGGATACCGGAACGATTTCCTCGGCGAAGACGCCGTTCTTCTGTGCGGCAACGGCACGCTGATGCGACTGCACCGCGAGTGCGTCCTGATCTTCGCGACTGATGGAGAACTCGGCGCGCAGGTTCTCTGCCGTTTCGATCATTCCGCCGGGAACCGGGAAGTCGCGTCCGCCGGCTGTCACGCGGGCGCGCGCGAGACGATCGCTGAGCGCAACACCTTCACCCTTGACACCCCAACGCATTCCGGTTGCGTAGAACTCAGCCTGGCTCATCGACTCGGCACCACCCGCGAGGACCAGATCACTGCCACCGGACTGAACCTGCATGACGGCCTGGATGATTGCCTGCAATCCCGACCCGCACCGGCGATCCACCTGCATGCCGGGAACATCGACGCCCAGACCGGCGTTGAGCGCCGCGATGCGTCCGATCGCCGGAGCTTCACCGTTCGGCGAAGCCTGGCCGAGAATGACGTCGTCGATCTCCGCGCCGGAAATGCCGGTACGCGTGACGAGTTCGGCGATCAACGTCGAGGCGAGATCTTCCGGGGCTACGTCACGGAAGACACCGCCGAAGCGGCCGACAGGGGTGCGGAGCGGTTCACAGATGACAACGTCAGGCATTGGTTCTTCCTTGGGTATGCCCGGTCAGCGAGTGGCTGCCGAGTGATTGTTGGACGACTGAGTACGTCCGAGATCGACGGAGATGGCGTCCGCGGTGGCGACTGCGGCCGGAACCAGTTCACCGCGAACAGCTTCGGCGCTGTAGCGGGCGGCTTGGGTGGAGATGTTGACAGCCGCGACCACATCACCGGTTGCGTCCCGGATGGGTGCGGCGAGCGAGCGCAGACCCTCCTCGAGTTCCTGATCGACAATCGCGAATCCGTCGGCGCGAATCTTCTCGAGTTCGGCACGCAGACCGTCGGCGGTGGAGATGGTCTTGCCGGTCAGGCGGGCGAAGGACACTCGGGCGAGGTAGGCGTCCAGGGCGTCGTCCGGCAAGCCGGCGAGCAGAACCCTACCCATGGATGTGGCGTACGCGGGAAAGCGCGTGCCGATGGTGATGGAAACCGTCATGATGCGGCTGACCGGAACACGGGCCACGTACACGACGTCGTCGCCGTCGAGGATCGACACGGACGTGGATTCACGGACCTTGGCGGACAAGGCTTCCAGATGCGGCCCGGCGATCTCGGGAAGGGACAGACTGGAGAGGTAGCTGTAGCCGAGTTCGAGGACTCGCGGCGTCAACCAGAACACCGAACCGTCAGTACGTACGTATTCGAGTTCGACGAGTGTGAGCAGGAAGCGGCGAGCAGTCGCACGCGTGAGATCGGTGTGCCTGGCAACCTCGCTGAGGGTGCGACGCGGGTGCTCACCGTCGAAAGCCTTGATGACGGACAGCCCACGGGCCAGCGACTGCACGTAGTCCGGTGACGGTCCCGGCGCTTGCTCGCTGCTGTTCTCACTCATGTTGTCTCGTTCTCCTCAGGTTCGGCCGAGAGGTCTGCGAGTGCTTGCTTTCCCAGCGCAAAAGCCAAGTTGCTGTTCGGCACACCCGCATAAACCGCGGTATGGAGAAATACTTCCACGAGTTCGTCGGGATCGATCCCGGCACGCAGCGCAGCGCGAATGTGCATGTCGAGTTCGTGTTCGTTGCCGACGGCAGTGAGGATCGCGAGAGTGAGGAGCCTGCGGGTGTGGTGATCGAGGCCGGGGCGTGACCAGATGTCGCCCCACGCCGTGCGAGTGATGAAGTCCTGGAACGGGGCCGTGAATTCGGTGGCACCGGCGATGGAACGATCGACGTGGGCGTCGCCGAGCACCTGACGTCGTACGGTCATACCTGCCGATACCGCGGCGCTACGTTGGGCGAGCGCAGATGTGTGCGAGGCAATATGCGTTGCAAGCAGTTTGGTGACGCGCCCGGCCTGTTCGACGTTGGCGAGGTGTGCGCCGGGATCGACCACGTGCAGTACCGCATCGGCGATACCGTCGGCGATCGCGCTCAACGTCGCCGGAGGTGTCGACGGATCCTGCTCGCCCGCGACGAGGAGCGTCGGAGCGACGATGCGGGCCAGGTCGGCGCGGCCGTCCCACATCGAAAGCGCCTCGCAGCAGGCGGCATAACCCTCGTCGGGTGTGGCTTCGACCATCGCGACGTGGCGGGCGACAAGCTCCGGATCGTTTTCGGCCAGTCCCGGCGTGAACCAGCGTCCGACGACGGCGGCCGCGATGGACGCGATGCCGTCCGCACGGACAGCCTGCGCACGATCGATCCATGGCTGAGTCGGGGCGAACTGCGAGGACGTGCACATCAACGTCAACGTCTCGACGCGAGTGGGGTGGTGCGCGGCGATCCACTGGCTGACAGCGCCGCCGAGGGAGAGCCCAACGAGATGTACGGACTCGAGTTCGAGCGAATCGAGGAGAGCGATGACATCGCCGGCAAGATCGGCAATGGAGTAGGGGCCCGCAGGCACCGGTGACTTGCCGTGGCCGCGATGATCGACGGCGATGACGCGGTAGCGATTCGACAGCGCGTGAATCTGCGGCTGCCACATGGACAGATCGGATCCGAGTGAACCCAGGAGAACCACTGCCGGGGCATCGGGATTGCCGGTCTGTTGAAAGTTGAGCGCGACGCTCATCGAGATCCTCCTGTGGGGCGTTCGGCGAGGGCGCGGTCGACCAGATCGGTGGCGTGGCCCAGATAGTGTGCGGGGTCGAGTAGTTCGGCGATCTCGGTTTCGCTCAGGTGCTCTGCGATGGCGGGATCACGATCCAACCTGGTTCCGGAAGTGGCTGCCGCGGTGACGATGTCGCGTGCTCGATCAGTGTGTGCGGACAGGGCCTTGGTGACACGCTCGGCGAGAATCAGGCCACCGGTGATGTCTAGATTACGAGCCATCGACTCGGTGTGTACTTGCAGGCCGGTGAGGCTCACGGAAAGCTGGTGCGCTGCTCCGCCTGCCAGACGCAGGAGATCGGTGACGGTTTCCCACTCGGCGTGCCAGGGGCCTGCGGCGCGAGCGAATTCGTGATCCATGTTCGACAGGGCTGTGGCCACCAGGGCGGGAGTACGTCGCGCTGCCGCGCGGGCGGTGATCGCGGCAACCGGATTCTGCTTGTGCGGCATGGCCGATGAGCCGCCCGGAGCGCTCTCGGCGACCTCGGACAGCTCGGTGGACGCCATGACGGTGATGTCGGTGGCGGGCTTGGAAACGGCGCCGGCGACGATACCGAGTGTGGTCGCGAGTTCTGCGATGGTCACGCGGTCGGTGTGCCAGGGAGTGACCTGCCTGGCCAGACCGAGTTCGTCGGCCAGCGCGTCCGCGATCCTGAGCCCGTCGGGATACAACGCAGCGAGTGTTCCTGCGGCTCCGCCGAATTGAACCGGCAACGTGGACAGCACGATTTCGAGACGAATCGCTGCGGCGTCGAGTGCGGTGAACCAACTCGATGCCAGTAGCCCGAAGGTGGTCGGAAGTGCTTGTTGTCCCAGGGTTCTCGCGACCATCGGAGTAGAGCGATGGATGCGGGCGAGGTGGGCGGCGGAATCGGCGGCGCGGGTCAGGTCGGCCAGAACCACTGTGCCCGCGCGTCGCGTCAACAGCATCAGCGCACAGTCCATGATGTCCTGACTGGTGGCGCCCGGGTGCACCACGGAGGCAGGCACACCTTCCTGTCCCACCCTTTCGCGCAGCATCTTCACCAGCGGAATGACGGGATTTCCGCCGGTGGCCGACGCGCGGCCGAGCGCCACGATGTCAAGGCCGCCCGGTTGTGAGAGTTCAGCTGCGGCGGTCGCCACCGCGGCGCAATGTTCCCCGTCGGCCAACCCGACGGTGGCCATCGCACAACTCAGTGCGGCCTCCACGTCGAGCAACGCGGTGACCCACGCCTGGTCGGACAGGTGCTCCGATACTCGGGTGGCCCCGAACACCGGGTCGAACAGTGCGCCGCGAGTGGGCATGTGTACTCCTCTTACAGCTCGAAGAATGGCGTCTCGACGCCGTTCGCGTCCTCGTCCTGAACATAGACCGTCCAGGAGTACCCACCGTCGACCTTGGTTGCAACCAACTTCGCGCGTTCGGTTTCGCTCAGTGAGGACAGCACCGGATCTGTTACGTGTGCGTCGGTGTCCTCGGGGAAGTACAAGCGGGTGACCAGGCGGTCGAGCATCCCTCGAGCGAAGACCGACACGTTCACGTGTGGGGCCTCGTCCGCATCCGTTTCAGTGGGCTGCGCTCCGGGCTTGACGGTGTGGACCAATGCGGTACCGGTGGAATCTGCTGCGCTGCGCGCGAATCCGCGAAAACCAGCCGGAGTGAGGTCCACTGCGCCGCGGGGATCGTCCGGATGGTTGAAGCGCCCGAGCGTATCGGCCTGCCACGTTTCGATCATCGCGTCGGCGACGGGTGTGCGGGCGCCGTCGATCACCGTGATGGCCAGCGTGATTCGTCCGGGGGCATCGGCGGGAGCGGCGTCGGGGCCGTCCGTCCAGGGGAGGCCGATGTGCCAGTACGGTCCGACGGTCTGGGAGGGCGTGACACCGAAGGGGGCAGTGGTGAAGTCGCCGGGGACGACCGGATAACTGGGTGCGGGCTTCGCGGTGCGATCAGTCATCGTGGTCTTCCTCGTTCTCGAATACGGAGGCATCACGGCCGCGCAGGACGATGTCGAAGCGGAACCCGAGAGCCCAGTTGGGGACTGTGGCGTCGTAGTCGAAGACGCTGACCATGCGGTGACGTGCTGCTTCGGGTACCGCGTTGTAGATCGGGTCCTGGAAGAACATCGGATCGTCGGGGAAGTACATCTGCGTCACGAGGCGCTGCGTGAATGCCGTGCCGAACAGCGAGAAATGGATGTGGGCCGGTCGCCAGGCGTTGTCGTGGTTCATCCACGGGTAGGCGCCCGGCTTGATCGTGGTGAAGCTGTAGTGGCCGTTCGCGTCGGTCACGCAGCGACCGAGCCCGTTGAAGAACGGGTCCAGCGGTGCGGGCCAGTTGTCGCCGGTGTGGCGGTAGCGTCCACCGGCGTTGGCCTGCCACACCTCGAGCAGTGTGTGGGGGACCGGCTTTCCGTCGCCGTCGAGTACACGGCCGTGAACGACGATGCGCTGTCCCTGTGCTTCGCCGCCGTTGGCAATGGTCAGGTCGTTTTCGCCGGCGCCGACGCGATCTTCGCCGAATACCGGCCCGGTGAGCTCCGTGAGGCGCTGGGGGAGCAGCTTCAGCGGTTGCTTCGGGTGGCGAAGAGAAGTGGTCTTGTAGTCCGCGAAATCGGCCGGGGCGTTGACGCCAGTCGGCCGCTGGTACCTCGGCGGTAGATGCAGCATAGGGAACCTCGTCGTTCGGTTA
Source organism: Rhodococcus sp. UFZ-B548 (assembly GCF_903819475.1). NCBI lineage: Bacteria > Bacillati > Actinomycetota > Actinomycetes > Mycobacteriales > Nocardiaceae > Rhodococcus > Rhodococcus sp. UFZ-B548. The sequence continues at coordinate 114,791 of NZ_CAIJDS010000005.1, read as the reverse complement.
CGTGAAGTTGTTCGCAATGTGTACATATGTTGCGCTCTGCGAACAGAATAGTTCGTAGATGTGACCCAGGCAATGCCGGGGGCGAAAAATGTTCGTGATGCGCACGGGGGTTCACAATACGTACGCACCGCGCTACTGTGATCGACATGATGGACAAAGTCATTCCCACTGCTGCCGAGGCCGTCGCCGACGTGCCGGACGGCGTCACGATCGCTGTCGGAGGTTTCGGGCTCGTCGGAGTGCCGGAAATCCTCATCGATGCGCTCCTCGAGCAGGGCGCGACATCACTCGAAACGGTGAGCAACAACTGCGGCACCGACGGGTTCGGGCTCGGAGTGCTTCTGGAGAAGGGGCGTATCCGTCGTACTGTCAGCTCGTACGTCGGCTCCAACAAGGAGTTCGCGCGTCAGTACCTTTCCGGTGAGCTGGAAGTCGAACTCACGCCGCAGGGCACGCTCGCCGAGCGCATGCGCGCCGGGGGAGCGGGCATCCCCGCGTTCTTCACCCCGGCCGGCGTCGGCACCCAGGTCGCCGACGGTGGCCTGCCACTGCGTTACGACGGCAACGGCGGCATCGCAGTTGCCAGTCCGCCCAAGGAAACTCGTGACTTCGACGGCGTCACCTACGTGATGGAGCGCGGCATCGTCGCCGACTATGCACTGGTCCACGCCTGGAAAGGTGACCGGCACGGCAACCTCGTCTACCGCGCGAGTACCCAGAACTTCAATCCGGCTGCAGCAACGTCGGGGCGCATCACCATTGCGCAGGTCGAGCACCTCGTCGAGCCGGGTGAGCTCGACCCTGCCGAGATCCACACGCCGGGCATTCACGTTCAGCGTGTTGTCCACGTCGGCCCCGTGACGGTCGGCATCGAGAATCGGACGGTACGAGCATGACTTCTGTACTACCCACCAAACTCACCCGCGAAGAGATGGCGGCCCGCGTCGCGCGCGAACTCGAGGACGGGCAGTACGTGAACCTCGGCATCGGTATGCCGACGCTGGTTCCGAACTACCTCCCGACCGACATCACCGTTGTATTGCATTCGGAGAACGGCGTTCTGGGCGTGGGGCCGTACCCGACCGAGGACGAACTCGATCCCGAGCTGATCAATGCGGGCAAGGAGACCATCACCGTTCTCCCCGGTGCGTCGTTCTTCGACTCCTCAGCGTCGTTCGGCATGATCCGCGGCGGCCAGGTCGACGTTGCCGTGCTCGGTGCCATGCAGGTCAGTGCCACCGGAGACCTCGCGAACTGGATGATCCCCGGCCACATGGTCAAAGGCATGGGCGGCGCGATGGATCTGGTCCACGGCGCAAAGCGCGTCATCGTGATGATGGAGCACGTCTCGAAGAAGGGTGAGCACAAGATCGTCGAGGAGTGCTCGCTTCCGCTGACCGGTAAGGGCTGCGTCCAGCGAATCATCACCGACATGGCCGTGATCGACGTGACTGACGACGGTCTCCGCCTGGTGGAGACGGCGCCGGGCATCAGCGTCGACGACGTGGTTGCCGCTACCGGAGCGAAACTGATTCTTTGACAGTCTGTTTCATCTGATGGCTCAGCCGCCGGGTCGTGACTTCCATCCGACCCGGCGGCTGTTTTACGCCCCGACGTCGTTCAGCTCGCTCTCGACCGGAATCCAGAGCTCGAACCGCGCGACGGTGAAATCGTCGTTGTATTCGGTACGCATGATCTCGGGACCAGGTACGGAGCGAAAAGGGTTGGCCGGGAACCATTCCGTGTAGATATCTCGCCACAAGTACTGCACAGATTCGATTGCCGACCCGTCGGCGGTGAACACGGCCCACGTGTGTGCGTCGACCGTCAGCACATCGAAACCCGTGGGTGAAGGTTTGCCGGTGACCACTCCCAGGTAGTAATCCAGTTCTGTACCTTCGGTTCTGGGATGCGCCAAATTGTCGACGACACTGACGATTCCCGCCGGTTCCTGATCGGACAGCTCGCGCAAACCGCGCAGCGCAACCTTGTCCACGGAGCGGGTGAAATCTTCGATCGCAGAATTGGGACCTTCGTGTACCAGTGGAACCCGGGTCTTGAACCCGACTACCGTCAGGGCAGGTTTGTCCACAAGCATGTAGTCCATCGGTGTGGCTCCTTCCAACGTCACGTGAATGACAAGTTTCGGTTGTGATTTGAGAACGGCGGGAGCGCGTTTGACCGCGCCGGGGCTCACGCCGTGAAATGCGGTGAACGCTCGTGTGAAGGCTTCCGCGGACGAGTAGCCGTACTTCACGGCGGTCTCCAACACTCCTGATCTGCTGACGGACAACTCGGCACCGGCCAGGGTGAGTCGACGTCGACGGATGTATTCGGATACGGGAATGCCGGCCAGGGCCGAGAACATCCGCCGAAAGTGATACTCCGAGGTGGTTGCCAGCCTTGCCATCTCGGCTGTGTCGATCTCGCCGCTCAGATTGCTTTCGATGTAGTCGAGCGCGCGGTTCAGTCCGTCGATCATCGTGTCTTCCTGTTCACGGGTTTCACGCTACGCAGATCACTTGGTCCGTACCCGACTATCCGTGCCCGAAAAAGTAGGGCAGGAAATGCATCTGGACAACTCAGTTAATCATCATTATCTTGAATCGAACATCGATGGTTGACCAGGAGGCACAGTGAGCACCCGTTTTCCGCAGGCTGAATTGACCGAGGTGCCCGAGGACATCGCCGCCAGGATTCTCGAGATCCAGGAGAAGTCAGGGTTCGTGCCCAACGTCTTCCTGATGTTCGCTCGGCGGCCAGCCGAGTTCCGGGCATTCTTCGCATACCACGACGCGATCATGCTCAAGGAAGATTCCGCACTCACCAAGGGCGATCGAGAAATGATCGTCACCACGATCTCTGCGGCCAACAAATGTACGTACTGCGTTGTCGCGCACGGCGCGATTCTGCGTATCTACGAGAAGAAGCCGCTGGTTGCCGACCAGGTTGCGGTCAACTATCGCACCGCAGAGATCTCCGATCGTCAGCGCGCGATGCTCGACTTCGCCACCAAGGTGAACTCCGCCTCGCACGAAATCGCCGACGTCGACTTCGACACCCTCCGTGTGCACGGCTTCGGCGACGAGGACGCGTGGGACATCGCCGCGATCACTGCATTCTTCGGGCTGAGCAATCGCATGGCGAGCTTCTCCGGCATGCTGCCCAATCCGGAGTTCTACCTGATGGGGCGCGTTCCGCGGTCCTGATTCCTGCGACTCGAACATAAGCTTTCAATTTTTCGGACCGACCGGTCGTAACGTCTGGAACTCAGCCGACGAAGTAAAGGCTGTCCACGCCGGAATTGCCGTCTTCGTAAAGAAGGCCGAAAGGTTGAGCGCTATGTCGGAGAAGTCCATCGCCCATTCTCGGAGGGTCCGCTCTGCGGCCGCCGGTGCCGTACTAGCTCTCGGATTGGCGGTGGGCGGCACAGGAATTGCATCGGCAGAGCCCGAAACCGTGTGTACTCCGAGTACCGATCCGCTGGTGACCTGCGCCGAGGAAGAGGCAGCTGCCACCACCGACGCCGACGCGGCGACGAGCACCGAGACCACACCCGAGAAGGTTGAAGCCGGGGTCGCGGGCGCGGGCAGTGCCGAAACCGCAGGTACGGACGCCGCAGCACTGGCGGAAGCCGAAGCAAAAGCCAAAGCAGCAGCCGACGCGGCAGCGAAGGCCGCCGAAGCAGCCGCGACGGCAGGGGTCGACTCGTCCGCAGCGACAGACACTTCGGTGAAGGCGACCGAGGCAATGACTCAGGCGAGCGTCGAGGCAACCAAGGCGGCGGTCGAATCGACCCAGGCCAAGGCGGAGGCAGGGGCCGCGGAACAGTCTGCCAAGGAAGCCGAAGAGGCAGCCAAGGTTGCGGAGTCCGCTGCAGCCGATGCGAAAGAGGTAGCAAAAACAGCTCAGGCAGAAGCAGACGCGGCCGCAGCCAAGGCTGCTGAACTCGAGGAAGCTGCGAAGGCCGCCGGTTCGGGGCCCAAGACCGAAGAGGCAGCAAAGGCGCGCGCCGAGGCTAATGCTCTGCAAGCCAAAGCCGATGAGGCGAAGGCTGCCGCGGATGCAAACGCCAAGCTGGTTGCGGACAAGAACAAGGAAGCCGAGGAAGCCTTCAAGAACTGGGACATCGCGAAGGCGATCGCCGCAAAGGCCCAGGCGATAGCGGCCGCATGGAACGCCAAGCAGCTCGCGATCACCGTCAAGGAAACTCAGAAAGTGGCCACCGCCGCCGAAACCACGGCCAAGGCAGCCGAGTCCGCGGCCGCAACCGAGGTAGAAGCTGCCACTGCCGCCCGTAAGGCCGCAGATGAAGCGGCAGCTACCGCGGCTTCCGCACGAAAGGACGCCGACGCTGCGCAGAAGGCCGCGGAGACGGCCCAGGCCGAAGCCGATGCTGCGGGCGAGGCTGCCACCGACAAGCGAGCCATTGCCGACGAAAAGGCTGCCGAAGCCGCCAAGAAGGCCGAAGCTGCCGAAGCGGCGAGCAAGAAGGCGCAGGATCTCTACCTAGCCGCCGAAGACGCGAAGGCCGCAGCCGACGCCGCAGCAGCAAAGGCCAAGGAAGCTCAGGCCGCTGCAGCCGCCGCAAAGGCCGAAGCGGATGCAGCGCAGAAGATCGTCGACGAGCTCAAGGCAAAGGGCGAGAAGGAGATCGACAACGGAACAGGCGTCGGCGGTGAAGTGATCATCGGTGAGCACACCGACGACGGCTCCGGGGTCACGAAGGTCGACGAGACCACCGCTGTAGTGAACAAGACCGGCGTCAAGCTGGTCGGCTACTACAACAACAAGGGAGCCTTCGACGTCGTCGACTACTACGTCACCGACGCCGACGGCGATCCGGCACTCGCTGGAAGCCTGCCCCCCGTCGAACTTGCTCTCGGTGACACTGCAAGCAGCACCAGCGGTAGCAGCAGTTCCAACCTGCCGGCTGTATTGATCGGCGTCGGAGTCGTGGGCGCTGCCGCCGCAGCAGCTACGACGGTGGTTGTTCGTCGCAAGCGTCATGACGGCCCGGGCAACACGTCTGCGTAGCGCCGGCCTCTCGGCGGTAGCGATCCTCGCCCTCCTCGCATCCGGATGTTCGGGCGAGAATGCGGGATCGCTACCTGACCGCTCGCCGGTGCAGTCGCATATCGCGGCTGCACCGGCTTCGGTGACCGTCGATCCGGCAGAACCCGAGAGGATCGAGTTGAGGTCTGCGTCCGGGGGCACGTACCTGAGCAGTCCGTTGCACTCGGAGAAACTGATGCGCGGCGGCGAGAGTGGGCAGCAACTGAATCCCGTCGACGAACTGCCGGTGTGGTGGGGCGAGAGCGGAATGCCGGGAACGGAGACCACACAGACCGTTGTTGTCGTCGGGCACAACTACACCACTCGCGAAGCACCGTTCCGGGCGCTCCGGGTAGTGGAGCCGGGCGATCGAATTCTCCTGGCTACACCGAACGGCACACTCGAGTACGACGTCGAAACAGTCGGGCCGCTGCACAAAGGTTCGCTGCTGGGCACTCACGAGTTGCGCGAATCGGTTCCGGGACGGTTGATCCTCGCCAATTGTGATGTCGTCGAAGGAGAGTCGACCGACGACAATTACGTCATCATCGCCCAGCTGGCAGCGCACTGAATCCGTGGCAGTGCAAGAATAGGTACATGGATTCCCTCGGACTTCTCTCGGAACTGGTAGCTCTCGACACGGTCTCGGGGGAGGCCGCTCCTCAACGGCGGGCGATGGATTCGATTGTCTCGTTGGTTCTCTCACGTGCGCCACAGGCGAAGGTCGAGTCAGACCTGACCGGCAATCATCCCTGGGCCTTGATCACCAACGAAGCTGCACCCTCGGCAGCAAGACTATTGTTCGCCTGCCACGTGGACACGGTGCCAGTGGGAACTGTCTCCGACTGGGAGTTCGACCCGTACGCCGCACAGGTCGACGGCGAATTGTTCCTCGGCAGAGGGACATCGGATATGAAGGCCGGCCTTGTTGCCGCTACTGCCGCGGTTGTCGACGCTTTCGAACGTGGAGTTCCGGTCGCACTACTGCTGACGAGCGACGAGGAAATCGGATCGCTCGGGGCCGCTCGTTCGGCCGACGCCGTGGCGAATCTCGAGGTCGGGGCTGTCATCGTTCCCGAGGCGACCGGCAATCGCATCAACCTGGGGCACCGCGGTGCACTGTGGCTCGAAGTGTCCGTCAAAGGAAAAGCCGCGCACGGGAGTACGCCGCAGCGAGGAACTAACGCTGTCCTCAAACTGCTTGACGTCGTCGATCGAGCTCGGCGTGAGCTTCCGCTGTCGTCCGACGCATTTCTGGGCGCTGAAACCTGGAACCTCGGTTTGGTCGGCGGCGGTTCGGCTCCGAACATCGTGCCGGACAATGCACGTGCGGTGATCGATCACCGCACGGTGGGAGACGGCGCAGACCTGCTTGCATGGTGGCGCGCACAACCCGAAGTCGACTCGGTAGAGACGTCGATTCACCTGGGAGGTGTGCGTACCGACGCGTCGGATCCGTGGTTGGCCACCTTGCCGATCCCTGTTGCAACCGAACCGGTTTCGTACTTCACCGACGCTTCGGTGCTGGCAGCGGCCGCCCCCGGCGCTCCCGTCGTGATCTGGGGCCCTGGCACTCCCTCGCTGATGCATGCGGCCAACGAAAGCGTCAAGGTGTCCGAACTGGACGATGCGATCGCTGCCTACGGTGCCGTGGCTGCTGCTCGGCCGACGGTGGACTGACGGACAATCAGTTCAGGAGCAAGCGCAATGTGGGCTGTCGACTCGGAAGAGTTGTTCATCGCCTGATCCAGAAGTCGCACAGCTTCTTCCGCGATTCTCTCCTGCGGCTGTCCGACGGTGGTCAACGGCGGATTGCACAGTTCGGAGAAGGGGATGTTGTCGAAACCGGTGACCAGAACGTCGCCGGGGACGTCGATGCCCAATGCGTGGCAGGTCTGCAGCACACCGAGCGCGATCAGGTCGTCGGCGCAGACCAAGGCGTCGGGGCGAGTCTTGCCGGTCAGGATGGTGTTGGACGCCGTGCGTCCCCATTCGATCGAATACTCGCCGAGTTGTGTCCACTCGTCACGAGTTTCGATTCCCATTCGATCCGCATGGCGGAAGAATCCGGCCCGGCGAAGTTCGGTCGACGAATTGGTCAGCTCGGAACTGATGAAGGCAGCCGATCGCGCGCCGCGCTCGGACAGATGCTCCATCACGAGTGATTGAGCGGCGTCGTCGTCGACACCGACCCAGTCCGTCTGGGTATCCATTGCAAACCGGTCCAGTTGAACGACCGGAAGCGTTGCTGCGCTGGCTCGTACTGCTTCGGCACTCAATTCGCCGTGGCACGGGCTGATGATGATTCCGTCCACCTGCCGCGAGACGAGCGACTTGAGCCGCTGCGCTTCCACGTCGGGATCGGAACGAGAATCGCACAGGAACAGTTGTAGGCCGCGCTGAGCCAGGACGTGTTCGACGTTGACCACCAGCGAAGTGAAGAAGGGATTCGCGATACTGGGAACCACCATGCCGACAGTGTCCGTCCGATTGCGACGCAGTGAGCTGGCGATGATGTTTCCCGAGTATCCGAGAGAATCCGCGGCTCGTTTGATCGTCGCTGCAAGCTCGTCCGAGACAGGGCGGGATCCGGACAGTGCCCGCGACACGGTGGCAGTCGAGACCCCGGCCAGTTCCGCGACATCGCGAATGGTCGCCTTGCGCATGCGTCCCCCGTTTTCTGCTCGATTCGGGTCCGAGGTTATCGAACCGCACGGTCCAGTGTCCCGCATGTAACGCGATTGAGGCAATCGTTTACAAATTCGAATTGTGAAATCCTTGACACAACCCGGTGTTGATCGCATAACCTGCTAATTCATCAAGGCAATCGATTACATCGTGTGCAGATCTTGTGCATGGACATACAGCGCAAATCTTGCGCATGGAATGGGGTAGCTGAAGTGACCGCATCACCGCTCGGAGTCTTTCCGCCCAAGCCCTCGGCGTTGGCAGAGATGTTCACCGGCACGCCTTCTCTCATCGGGGCCATCCACCTCCCTGCTCTGCCGGGCAGCCCGCACTACACCGGGCAGCCGGTTTCGGAAATTGCTCGCTTCGCTGTGGAGGAAGCGCACGCGTACGTCGACAACGGTTTCGACGGTGTGATCGTCGAAAATCACTGGGACATACCGTTCCTCAAGCCCGGCGAACACGGATACGAAACCGCCGCCAGCATGGGAGTCATCACGGCAGCGGTGGTCGGTGAGTTCGGCAAGGCCGTCGGCGTCAGCATCCTGTCCAACGCCGGCGAGTGCGGAGTGGCCGCGGCGTGGGCGGCAGGCGCGAGTTTTGTGCGCGTCAATCAGTGGGCCAATGCCTACATCGCCAATGAGGGCTTCATCGAGGGTCAGGCGGCCAAGACGACGCGCTTCCGCCATCGCATCGGCGCCGACCCGGTCCGGATCTTCGCTGACGTGCACGTCAAGCATGGTGCGCATGCCATTGTTGCGGACCGCACCGTCGCGGAACAGACCGAAGACGCCGAGTTCTTCGATGCAGATGTCCTGATCGCGACCGGTTCGCGCACCGGTGACGCCGCTTCGGTCGACGAGGTTTCCGTGATCCGAGACAACACCGTTCTTCCCGTGATCATCGGATCCGGCATCACGGCTGCCAACGTCGCAGCGCTGATGAAGGAATGCGACGGCGCCATAGTTGCATCCTCGGTGAAGGACAATGGACGCTGGTGGGGACGGGTCGCAGGCGAGAAGGTCCGCGAACTGTCCCGGGCCGCAGGAAAGTAACCATGATTGTCTTTTGTGGATACGCCAACAACGATGTGACGGTACATGTTCCACATGTACCGGTGCTCGGAGAGCGCGTGCAGGCAACGGCCATCAGTCAGATCGACGGTGGAATGAATGCAAATGCTGCGGTATCCGCAGCCCGAATGGGCGCGCAGGTGATCTTTGCCGGTGCCGTGGGCCCGGACGCGCGATCCACCGAGTTTCTCGAAGCCCTCGAGGCTGACGGCGTCGACACCAGTTGGTCGCCGCGAGATGCGTTCCTGTCGACGGCAGTTGTACTCATCGCGCAGGACGGCGATCGCTCCATCATCAGTCAAGACGACCCGAACGATGCCGAACGAATCGGAGTTGTCATCACCCGATTGGCTGCTGCCGGTGGTGGACGGCTGTTCCTCGACGGATACCGTGCGGGCTTCCTGCCAGAGGGATTGCCGGGAAGCGTAAGTCTGGTAATCGATCTGGACGGTTGTGAAAACAAAGCCGCGGCACTGCGCGCATTCGCGCTCGCTGACCACGTCGTCGTAGGGCGTGCCCTGTGGGAAGGCGAGTTCGGGATCGGTTTCGATCAGTGGCAGGCACTGGCCGCCGAACACAACACACACCTGCTGGTGACCGACGGCTCGCGAGGTTGGACACTGGCCACACCGGGCGGCGAGGTGACGAGCGAACCGGCAGTAGTGGTCGACGTCGTCGATGCCGTCGGGGCCGGTGATTGCTTCGGCGGTACGTACATCGCTTTTGTCGACGCCGGGCGCTCACCGGTGGACGCTGCACGACTCGCGGGAGCCTCGGCTGCCTTGGCTTGCGCCACTGCCGGACCCCGTGGATGCCCCACCCGAGATGAATTGGACAGCTTCACAGCAACATTGACCCCTCACACCCTTTTGGAGACTCGATGATGAAACGTGCATTGCCTCTGGCGCTGGGAGCTGCAGTCGCGCTCACGCTCACCGCTTGTGACTCGGCTTCGTCGAGTGACTCGAAGGACGCATCGGGTGGCTCGTCCATCCCGCAGCCGACCCGAGTCGCCGAAAGCTGTGACGGGACGAACGGCAAGCTCAAGGTCGGTCTGGTGACCATCAACCTTCAGGCGCTGTACTTCAACCAGATCAACAATGCCGCCAAGAACGTCGCGGACAAGGCAGGTGTCGACTTGCAGATCATCAGTGGCAACGACGATTCCGTGGCGCAGGCCAACGCCTTCGACAATCTGATCGCCGCCGGAGTCGACGCGATCATCGTCGATGCAATCGACACGGACGGAATCAAGCCGTCGGTGGTCAAGGCCAAGAACGCGGGTATTCCCGTCGTCGCGGTCGACGCGACCATCGACGATCCGGCGCTGTCGACTCAGGTCGGTACGGCCAATGCCGAGGGCGGTGCCAAGATCGGAAACACCTTGGCCGACGTCGCGAACAACACCGGAACGGTCGGTATCGTCGGCGCGCTCAACAGCACTGTCCAGTTGGAGCGGCAGAAGGGCTTCACGGAGACCGTGACCGGCCGCGGAATGACCGTCGGCACCGTCGTGGACGGACGTAACATTCAGGAGAACGCACAGACCGCAGCGGAGAACCTGCTGACCGGCGGTGGCGACATGAAGTACGTCTACGCAACCGGTGAGCCGGCTTTGATCGGACTCGTTGCGGCGGTCAACAGTCAGAAGGCGCAGGATCGCATCGAAGCAGTCGGTTGGGATCTTTCGGATCAGGCGGTAGGCGGACTCAAAGCCGGTTGGCTTAAAGGCGTGGTCCAGCAGAACACCTTCGAATTCGGCCACGAGGCAATGAATTCGGCAATCGACCTGGCTTGTGGTCGCGGCGCTCCGGCGAACATCCCCGTCCCCACCCAGATCGTGACCCCGGAGAACGTAGCCGACTACATGTACTACTTGGAGAAGTAATCATGGCACCTCCACTGATCGAACTCTCGGGCATCACCAAGTCGTACGGACCGGTGAAGTCCCTTCAAGGAGTTGACCTTCGGCTGGCGAAGGGTGAAGTACTCGGAGTTGTCGGCGACAACGGCGCCGGCAAGTCCACCCTGATGAAGATCCTCGCGGGCGCCGTCCAGCACGACGGCGGCGAAATGCGCGTCAACGGTGAACCAGTGCGCTTCTCGACGCCGCTCGACGCGCAGCAGAAGAAGATCGGCATCGTCTACCAGGACCTGGCGCTGTGCGACACGCTCGATGTCGCGAGCAACCTGTTCCTCGGCAGAGAACCGCGAAAAGGTCCATTCCTCGACCGGCATGCCATGCACGAGAAGGCGGCTCACATTCTCGCCGACCTTCATGTCAAGGTGAAGTCGACCTACCAGGAGATCGGGCAACTGTCCGGCGGGCAGCGGCAAACCGTCGCGATCGCCCGCGCTGTTTCCTTTCGGCCAGACGTACTGATCCTCGACGAGCCCACCGCAGCGCTCGCCGTCGCCGAGGTCGAGTCGGTGCTCAAGCTGATCACGGACGTCGCAGCGGCCGGAGTGGGCGTCATTCTCGTGACACACCGCCTGCAGGACCTGTTCCGCGTATGTGACCGAATCACGGTCATGTACGAGGGGCAGAGCGTCGACGACGTTCCGATCGGCGACCTGAACATCGAGTCCCTCGTCGGACTCATCACTCGAACTCCGGTGCCGCAACGGACATCGGCAGCAACACAGGGAGCCACGGCATGACCACTCTCGAGAAGACCCAGGCGCCGATCGAGCGCAAGCTCGCCGCGAAACCCTCCTTGTGGGACAGCGTCAACAAGCCCACCCTCGCGATGCTGGCGGTGACAGTTGCTGTCGCAGCCGTCTTCTCGGCGACCACGTCGTCGTTCCTGACATTCACGAACCTGTCGAACCTGGCAACCCAGATCGCTCCGGTTCTGATCATCGCGGTGGCGATGACTTTCGTGATCACGGCAGGTCAGATCGACCTGTCCGTCGGTGCGATCGTCGCGTTCGTCGCGGCGATGAGTGCCGAGCTTATCCAGGCCGGCGTCGATTCGTCCCTGGTCTTCGTCGCCGCCCCGGTGATGGGTGCGGCCTGGGGCCTGGTCAACGGATGGCTCGCTGCCTATCAGGGCATTCCGCCGTTCATCGTGACTCTGGCGACGATGTCCGTCATTCGCGGTATCGCGCTGTATCGGACCGAAGGATTCTCCGTTCCGGTTCCGGCCGACACTTACTTCGCGAAGCTCGGAACTGCTGAGTTCCTCGGGTTCTCCGCCAGCGCCTGGATTGCTCTCGTCGTCGTGGTCATCGGAGCAATTGCGCTCAACCGCATGCGCTTCGGGCGCTACGTCACCGGTATCGGATCCAACGTCGAATCCGTGCGACGGTCCGGCGTCAACACGCGTCGTGTGCTCATGATGACGCTGGTCTTCACCGGCTTGGCTGCCGGTATCGCGGGACTGCTGATCGCGGCTCGACTGGGCTCGGGTTCGGCCAACTCCGCAACGGGATTCGAGCTCACGGTGATCACCGCGGTGGTTCTCGGTGGCACCAACCTCTTCGGCGGTCGCGGCACCGTGATCGGTACCGTCATCGGCGCTGTCCTGACCGGAATCATCGCCAACGGACTGACCCTGCTCGGTGTGAGCCCGTTCTTGACACCGATCATCACCGGTGTCGTTCTGCTCCTGGCCATCTGGATCAACATGCGGGGACACACCCTGAGCGCGCTGTGGCGACACCTGCAGTCCGCACCCTCGGGGCCTGCACGCTCATGAGCAAGGTTCGTACTGTCACGGGAACTGTGGACAGCTCGGAACTCGGACTGGTTCTCCCACACGAACATCTGCACAACGACGTCACCGGTGCGTACACCGAGGCCCCGGATCCGGTTGTGGCACAGCGGTTGGCCGGTCCGGTACGCGCCGAGGATGCCTGGCTTCTTCACGACAATCCGTATTACAGTCTCGACAATTGTCGAGTCGACGACGCAGCGGCCGTGGTGGAAGACCTTGTGGACTTCGCCCGCCTCGGTGGTCGGACGATCGTCGATCTGACACCGCCGGGACTGGGCCGGGCACCGGAGAAGTTGGCGGAGTTCTCGCGAAAGTCAGACGTGCGAGTGATCATGGGTTCAGGGTGGTACCTCGAGACGACCCATCCGGTCGGGGTCCACGAACTCGGTGTCGACGATCTGGCAGGTTCGCTCGTCGAGGAGTTCGATCCGGCAAAGGAATTGGCACCTGGCGTGATCGGGGAGATCGGAGTCTCCCCGCTCTTCACTCAGAACGAGGCGAAAGCGTTGAGGGCGGCATGCATCGCCCAGCGCGAGGTGGACGTGCCCCTGTTCGTCCACCTTCCGGGATGGCAGCGCGTCGGACATCACGTCGTCGACATCGTGGTCGACGAGATGGGCGTCGATCCGCAAGCAGTGGTCCTGTGCCACATGGACCCGTCCGGACACGACGCCGACTACCAACGATCGCTCGCCTACCGCGGTGTCTTTCTCGAGTTCGACATGATCGGGATGCCTTTCGATTTCCCAGGCGAGGGTCTTTCGCCGCATCCGGCGGAAACAGCCACTGCGGTAGCCGGATTGGTCACCTCCGGTCACGCATCACAGCTCCTGCTCAGTCACGACCTCTTCCTCAAATCAATGCTCAGAAAGCACGGCGGAAACGGATTCTCCTACGTACCACTCGCCTTCGCCGCCCGGTTGGTGCGCGCAGGCGTAGATCCCCAGCAAGTGTCCGCACTGATGCGAGACAACCCGAGGTCGCTCTTCGAGCAGGCCGCGAAAGGAAACAGAAGCAGTCATGGGTAAACGAGTACTGATCGCCGGCGAGAGCTGGATGACGACGTCGACGCACGTCAAGGGCGTCGACGAGTTCAGTGTCCATTCCTACGTCGAGGGAGTCGGTCCGCTTCGGGATGCGCTCACCTCACGTGGCCACGACGTGACACACATGCCCGCACACCTGGTGCCGACGCAGTTCCCCGGTACCGCAGAAGCGTTGTCCCAGTTCGACGTCGTCGTTCTCTCCGACATCGGAGCGAACTCGCTGCAGCTGGCTCCCGGCGTGTTCGACCAGTTCCGCGCCGGCGAGGATCGTCTTGTCGCGCTACGTGACTGGGTGAACGCCGGCGGCTCACTGATGATGATCGGTGGTTACCTCTCGTTCTCCGGGTTCCAGGCGCGAGCAGCTTTCCGCCAGACCGCGATCGCCGAAGTACTGCCCGTGACGATGCTGGCCGAAGACGATCGCGTCGAGACACCGGCCGGGATCGTTCCCACCGTCGTCGATGCTGCTCACCCGGCTCTCGGTGGTGCCGGCGATTCCTGGCCGGCGCTCCTGGGATACAACCGTGTCGTCGCGAAGGACGGTGCCGTGGTTCCCGCCACCATCAACGGCGATCCGCTTGTCGCTGCCGGTGAATACGGCGCCGGACGGTCGATCGTCTTCACCTCGGACTGCTCGCCACACTGGGCTCCGCCGGAGTTCTGTGAGCAGTGGCCTGGATACACCGACCTGTTCGACGGCTTGATCAGTTGGGTCGCCGGCGAATGAGTCGCTCCTCAGACCTGCTCGCGCGGCAGCAGAGTAATCTCGCTGCCGCGCGGGCGGTTCCATTCATCGAGGACACCATCGGCGGGACGTTGAGTGATGAGGGATTCCGCCGGTACCTCGTGATCGAAGAGGCATTCGTACTGACGGCCGTCAAGGTGTTGGGGTTGGTGGTCGCCGAATCCCCGACGCTCGACGACGCGCTCGACCACGTGACGTCGATGTCGAACCTGGTGGGCGAACAGCGCGAGTATTTCGCGCAGTTGCGTTCCCGCTTCCCGTACGCGGGGGACGCAGCGGCTCTGGTCGAGGAGTCGTCTGTGCTGTCGACGCATGCCTTGACCCTCGCTGGCGAAGAGGGCAGGGCGGCGGCCCTGGTGGGCATGTACGCCGCGGAATCCCTGTATCTGTCGTGGTGCCGGGAGGCGGCGGCAGTGAACGTACAGCGCGAACCAGCGTTGCAGGACTGGGTAGACATGCATGTCGCTCCGCCGTTCGTGTCTCAGGTGGCGGTGCTGGCGTGCGAGGTGGACGCCATGCCCGAGTCCGTCACCGACGAGGACCTGGATCGGTGGTTCTCCGGCATGCTGGCCGCAGAGATCGATTTTCACAACGTGGCGGTGTGAGCTACTGCTGTGCGCCTTTATTAACCCCCGGCGGTTAATAAAGGCGCACAGCAAAAGGCCCGTAGGTCGCTTTCGCAACCTACGGGCCTCTTCTTTGTAGCGGGGACAGGATTTGAACCTGCGACCTCTGGGTTATGAGCCCAGCGAGCTACCGAGCTGCTCCACCCCGCGTCGGTGTGAAACCAACAGTACACGACTTCTGGAGGTGCAATTACCACCCCCTGTCACCGGCTGGAGTGAGCGCTTTCCGAGTAGTAACCGCGGATGTGTCCGACTATGCGCTGACGTGCGAGTTCGCCGTCACCCGCGTTGACCGCATCGACCAATCCTCGGTGTTCGTGACGCAGTCGCATGCAGGTGCTCGGCCAGCTGTCGATCTGCACGCCCGCGAGAACGTAGGCCTCGATGGACTCTCGTAGGCCGGTCATCATGGCTGCGATCACCTGATTGCCCGCCGCGTCGGCGAGCGCTACGTGGAATTGCGCGTCGAGTAGTAGGAATTCCTCGGCCGAGAGATCTACGTCATCCATCGAGTCGAGCAGTTCGACGGCTGTGCTGAGGTCGGGTGTCGGGGTCCGCGATGCCAGGGACTGAATCACCTCGGATTCGAGAACGAGTCGTGTCTTCACCACATCCGAGACCGGAAATCCTTGTGCTGCAACCTGCATCCGCATCAGCATGGTCATGCCGCCGGTCGGTTTGGCCACGATCATCGCGCCGGACGTCGGGCCGGAGCCAGTCTGCGCCTTGAGGAGGCCGAGTGCTTCCATGACCCGCAACGCTTCTCGAACCGACGACCGTCCGACGCCCAACTCTGCTGCCAGAATTCTCTCTCCCGGCAGGCGCTGGCCAGGAGACACCTCGCCTGAAACGAGCCGACGTTCGAGGTGGCTCAGTACTTGTTCCCACGCTCGCGGGCTCGGCTCGGTCGGCATGAGGCAAGAGCATAACCGGGTGGACGCCGTTTACGGGGTGGCCTGTCCGGGGATGTATTACTGTGGTCAGACCACACCGACAGATTGCGGGGAACCACATGCGAGTAGCGCTGTTCGCCACCTGCATCGGGGACACGATGTTTCCCGACGCCGTCAAGGCCACCGCCCTCCTGCTCACCCGTCTCGGGCACGACGTCGTGTTTCCGTCCGGGCAGACCTGCTGTGGGCAGATGCACGTCAACACCGGCTACCAGCCGGGCGCGCTGCCACTGGTCGCGAACTACGCCGATACTTTCGGTGATGCGTCGATCGACGCCGTTGTCGCACCATCGGGATCGTGCGTCGGTTCGATCCGTCATCAACACGAGATCGTTGCCGAGCGCTACGGCACCGCGTCGCTGTGTGGGCAGGTGCAGACAGTGAAGGCAAAGACGTACGAGCTTTCGGAATTCCTCGTGGACGTTCTCGGTGTCACCGATGTGGGCGCGTACTTCCCGCACCGGGTCACCTATCACCCGACCTGTCACTCACTGCGCATGTTGAGAGTGGGAGACAAACCACTTCGGTTGCTGCGCAACGTCCGCGACATCGATCTGGTCGAACTCCCGGAAGCAGATTCCTGCTGCGGCTTCGGCGGCACGTTTGCCATCAAGAACGCCGAGACGTCGACGGCCATGTTGGCTGACAAGATTCGCCATGTGGCCGACACCGGCGCAGAGTTCTGCAGCGCCGGAGATTCGTCCTGTCTCATGCACATCGGCGGTGGGATGTCACGACTGCAGATGGGCGCCAAGACCATTCACCTCGCGGAGATTCTGGCATCGGTGGAAAGCCGGGTGCACGCATGAGCGCTGTGACGCTGGGTCTGCCCAGCTTTCCGCCGAGGTCACCCGAAGGTGCAGGGTTCCTGCGAGGTACTGAGAAGTTCCCTGTCGCAGCACATCACGAGCTGGCCAACGCGCAACTGCGACGCAATATCGGCAAGGCAACGCATACCATCCGTGCCAAGCGCATCAACGTAACTGGAGAGCTCCCCGATTGGGAGGAGCTGCGGGATGCGGGTTCGGCGATCAAGGCCGACGTCATGGCGCGGTTGCCGGAACTGCTCGAACAGTTCGAAGCTGCAGTAGTCGCTCGCGGTGGGCAGGTGCATTGGGCAGCGGATGCCAACGAGGCCAACGCCATTGTGACCGAGCTTGTCAAAGCCACCGGCTCCGACGAGGTCATCAAGGTCAAGTCGATGGCAACGCAGGAGATCGGTCTCAACGAGCATCTCGAAACCCAGGGAATCATCGCCTACGAGACCGATCTCGCGGAATTGATCGTCCAGCTCGGCCACGACAAACCGTCGCACATCCTGGTTCCTGCGATCCATCGCAACAGGTCAGAGATTCGCGAGATATTCCTGCGTGAGATGCCAGATGTCGATCCGAACCTCGGGGAGAACCCGGCCGAACTTGCCGCAGCTGCACGAAAGTTTCTGCGCCACAAGTTCATGACGACGCCCGTCGCCGTTTCCGGCGCCAATTTCGGCATCGCGGACACGGGCACTCTGACCGTCGTGGAGTCGGAGGGCAACGGGCGAATGTGCCTGACGCTGCCGAAAACACTGATCACCGTCATGGGCATCGAGAAGATTCTGCCGACCTATCAGGATCTGGAGGTCTTCCTTCAACTGTTGCCGCGGTCGTCGACGGGGGAGCGGATGAACCCGTACACCTCCATGTGGACCGGCGTGACGCCTGACGACGGTCCACAGGAATTTCACCTGGTCCTCCTCGACAACGGCCGGACCGCCGCGCTTGCCGACAAGATCGGGCGGGAAGCCCTGAGCTGCATACGGTGCTCGGCGTGCCTGAACGTGTGCCCGGTCTACGAGCGCACCGGTGGCCACGCCTACGGATCCACCTATCCGGGACCGATCGGCGCGGTACTGACTCCGCAGCTCGCGGGCATGCATGGCAAAGACGATCCGAATTCGACTCTTCCTTTTGCCTCGAGTCTGTGCGGTGCGTGCTTCGACGCCTGCCCGGTCAAGATCGACATCCCGTCGCTGCTGGTCGAATTGCGGCACCAGAAGGTCGAGCAATCCGGTGTCACGGCAGAGTCTTTGGCGATGAAAGCCGCATCTCTGGCGATGTCGACCGAGGGCAGGTGGACGCTGGCTCAGAAAGCTGCCGGGCTCGGACGCGTCGTGGCCGGCAGGAAAGGGAAGATCTCCACGTTGCCCCCTCCACTGAACGGTTGGACAGCTGCCAGAGACATTCCCGCTCCACCCAAGCAGACCTTCCGATCCTGGTGGGACTCCGACGAAGGCCGCGAGGCATTGGACGAGGCTCGTCGTGACGGGAAGGCAGACAGATGAATTCACGTGACGTGGTGCTCGGACGCATTCGTGATGCCATCACCTTGGCGCCCGCCGGTGAAGGCGAGATACCGCGAAACTACCGGACTGGCAGAACCATGTCCGACGGGGAACTCATCGATTTGTTCGTCGACCGTCTGGTGGACTACAAGGCGCACGTTCACCATTGCGCTGCAACAGAAATCGCCGAGGCCGTCGCCGGAATACTGAGACAGCACGGACTGAACACTCTGGGGATCCCCGCCGGCCTCGACCGATCATGGGTAGCCGGGTTCGACGGAACGCTGGTGGTGGACAGCCCGGACGTACCGGTTCCCGAACTCGAGAACCTCGACGCCGTTGTCACCGGCTCGAAGGTAGCGTGCGCCGAGACCGGCACCATCTTCCTCGACGCCGGTCCGGAGCAGGGACGTCGTGCGTTGACTCTGGTACCGGACACACACATCTGCGTCGTGTATCGCAGCAGTGTGGAAGTGGGAGTGCCGGAGGCGATTGCGCGGCTGACGCCGCAGCGTCCCACCACCATGATCAGCGGCCCGTCGGCAACCTCCGACATCGAACTCGAACGCGTCGAAGGTGTACACGGTCCGCGAAATCTGCACGTCGTGATCGTGGATGGCTGATTCCCGCCGAGCGGGAACTCAGGGGCAGTGGGCCACATCAGCGTCTAACGTCCCGGCCATGACACAACTCTTGGCAGGCAAGGTCGTCTTCATCACCGGTGCAGCGCGGGGTCAGGGACGCAATCACGCGATCCGACTCGCGCAGGAAGGTGCCGACGTCATCGCTGTCGACGTGTGCGCGTCGGTGTCCGAAGACGTGGGTTACGCGGCCGCGACTGAAGCCGACCTCGAAGAAACGGCCCGTCTCGTGCGAGCAGAGGGGCGCGAGATCGTCACCGCGGTAGCGGATGTGCGTGACCTCGAGGCGCTGCGGGCGGCGGTGGCGTCGGGCGTCGACAAGTTCGGTCGCCTCGACGTCGTGATCGCCAATGCGGGCATCGCTACGTGGAATCGTTTCTGGGAGATGCCGGAAGAACAGTGGTCGACGCTGGTGGACATCAATCTCAATGGTGTGTGGCGCACGATGGCGGCTGCGGTTCCCTCGATGATCGAGGCGGGCAACGGTGGTTCCATCGTGATCGTCAGCAGTGCTGCCGGCGTCGCCGAAGCGCCTGGTTGTGCGCACTACTCGGCGGCCAAGCACGGTCTCGTGGGTTTGGCTCGCACTGCGGCAACGGAATTGGGTAGCTTCGACATTCGAGTCAACAGCATCCACCCTGGCGCGGTGGAGACCGAGATGGGCAACGATCCCAACGTCGGTAAGGTACTCACTACTCATCCGGAGTACATGAACTCGTACAAGTGGCCGCTCACGTCCGTCCCACGCACCACCGTCGAGGACATCTCCAACGCCGTGGTCTACCTCGCGACGGACCTCTCCCGCGCGGTCACCGGGACGAAGATCGTCATCGACATGGGTCAGACGATGGCGTAGTTGCGCTCAGAGGAGATTGAACTGCGCGACCTCGATGGTGTTCTCGACTGCCTCCGAGAGTGTGCGAATACGTTCGTCGGCGCCTGGCGCGGTCAAAATCGCCAGGCGATCGGCGTCACCCATCGGAATGCTCCTGGCGAGGGCATACAGCCGAGAACCCAGCGGATCCAAGGGATCCGGTGGGACGGGCATTCGCGGAGTCTGTTCGCCGGCCCGAAGTGCGAGCTTTCCCAACATTCCGTACATGAACTCGATGCGCTCGAGGAGCGAGTCGTATTCGTAAGCAGTGACTGGTGTTCCGTTGTTCTCGTCAGGCCACAATTCGACCTCGGCAAGTGGGTAGGGATCGTCCGGCAGCCATCGATTGACCCGGATGCGGTCTTCGGTCCGGCAATACAACTGATACCGCCCGGCACCCATGGCGACATGAGACTCGATCCGAGCCAGAGTGCCGACGTCGTGACGTGATTCGCCGCCACCGACCTCGTGGCCACGAGCGATGAGCACTACTCCGAACAGTGGGCCGTCGGCAGCTTCGAGAACGTTCTCGACCAGTGCGCGATACCGAGGTTCGAAGATGTTCAGGGGCAACACCTCACCCGGTAGCAAAGCGGAGCCGAGCGGAAACATGGGGAAGATGGGCATCAGGGGATTCTCAACCTCGGAATCGGAGGGGCGGGGAAATCGCCGGGGCGATCGATTTCGGCGAGCAGGTGCTCGGACCACGTCAGTAGACCGGGGATATCGAGGCCGTGCGGACTCTCGACCTCGTAGTGCCTGATGCGGTCGTGACCCTGGCCGAGGAGTGAGACGGCACCGGTGTTGTTGCCCCGAAGTAGATGGGTGAGCCCGACGGCCAATTGAGCCAGTCCCTGCCACAGGTCACGCTCCTCGGCGGGAGCGTCCTTCCACGTTCCTTCGAAAATTTCGTGCGCGTGAAAAGGCATCCCGTGGTCGAGAAGACGCTGAGCCTCGGTGATCGACTCGTCCGGCGGGAGGCGCACATCGTCGGGAATGCGCGGGACGCCGCCCGCTGCGTCACGTGGCAGTGGACGGCCGAGTCCGTCGCGGGGCCGCGAATTGAGGGGCTTTCCAGCGGCGTCCCGGTCGCGTTCGGTCATACACTCAGCCTAACGGCAGCACCTCGGACGAACCCGCCGAAAGTTTTTTCGAGTCGCCTGTCGATTCCGGGGAGAACCGTTCGTCGTCATGTTGTAAGGCAAGAAAGCCGGAAGAGAAACAACAGACAAAGGAGTCAGTCATGAAGTACATGTTGCTCATCTACACCGCACCCGGCGGAGACACCGAACCCCAGTGCACGTTCGAGGACTGGCAGCAATACGACAAGGAAATGAAGGATGCCGGTATCTGGGTGTCCGGCGATGCCCTCGCCGACCTGACCACCACGACAACGGTTCGAGTCTCGCAGTCCGGAGAAAAGACCGTCACCGACGGACCCTTCGCTGAAACCCGTGAAATCCTCGGCGGCTACGACGTCATCGACGTTCCCGATCTGGATGCGGCGCTGGCCTGGGCCGCGCGGTGCCCCGGCGCGCGCGACGGCGGCAGCGTCGAGGTGCGTCCACTGGCCGGGTTCGGGGACTGATGCGCCGTGGACGAGCAGGCTGAGAACTCCATCGAGTCAGTGTTCCGGGAGGAACGTGGACGACTCTTGGCCTCGCTCGTCCGCCGTTTCGGTGATCTGGATCTGGCCGAGGAAGTTACCTCCGAAGCCGTCGAGGCCGCGTTGGTGCACTGGCCGGTGGACGGAGTGCCGGCCAAACCCGGCGCCTGGCTGCTGACCACGGCGCGTCGCAAAGCCGTCGACAGGCTTCGTCGTGATCAGGCCTATGCGGCGCGATTGGCGGTGATGCAGGTGGACGCCGATCGTGCCGACCCGGCGCCGCCCACGGTCGACGGAGAACTTCCCGACGAGCGGTTGCAGCTGTTCTTCACCTGCTCGCACCCAGCGCTGGCCGAGGACGACCGAATCGCACTCACCTTGCGTTGCCTCGGCGGGTTGACGACGCCCGAAGTTGCTCGGGCCTTCCTCGTGCCTTCGGCGACCATGGCGCAGCGGATCGTGCGTGCGAAGAAGAAGATACGTCAGGCTCGGATTCCCTTCCGAACTCCCAGCGCCGAAGAACTCCCGGAGCGCCTGCCTGGTGTTCTGCAGGTGATCTACTCGGTCTTCACCGAGGGGTACGCCGCCAGTTCGGGGCCGGATCTGCAACGCGTCGACTTGGCGGTAGAGGCAATCAGGCTGGCGAGGATCTTGCGCGCTTTGCTTCCCGATGAGCGCGAGATCGCCGGGTTGCTGGCGTTGATGCTCCTCGTCCACGCGCGTCGAGATGCCCGTACCGACGCCGGTGGCGGGATCGTCCTACTCGAAGATCAGGATCGCGGGTGCTGGGACCAGCCGATGATCGAGGAAGGCAGCGACCTCGTCGTGGTCGCGTTGACCGGGGGAGCGCCGGGGCCGTACGGGGTGCAGGCTGCCATCGCCGCATTGCATGACGAGGCTGCGGATCTGGAGAGCACCGACTGGCCGCAGATCTGCGCGCTCTACGGAGTGCTCCTCACGTTGACGCCTTCGCCTGTCGTCGCAGTCAACAGGGCAGTAGCGCTGGCGATGCGCGACGGCGAGGAGGTTGGGCTGGCAGCGTTGGAAGAACTGGCAGCGGAGCCCAAACTTGCCGACTACCACCCGTATCACCTCGCGCGCGCCGAACTGCTCGCGCGGTTGGGGCGCACCGACGCGGCAATGTCTGCATACCGACGTGCGCTGAATTTGGTTGGTACGGAACCGGAGCGGGCCTACTTGGAGCGTCGGCTCGGTGAGATCTCTGACTGATCGGTGGTTATTGCGGGACGTCGAGATCGAAGTACAGGGTCTCGGACCAGTAACCGAGGCCGAGTTCGCGTAGCGGTTCCTCGACGCTCTCCTGAGTCGGCGTGAACAGCCGCTCCCAGAAGCGCGGCTTGGCGGGTGCGAGCGTGGCCAAAGCTGCCTCCATCTCGGCGTCGATGTCCGCCAGACCGGTCATCAGTGCCGTGCCCTGTTCGGCGAACGGTTCGTCGTCCATGTCGAAGATCTCGCCACACTCGAGGACGAAGTAGTGGTCGGGCTCGGTGTGGCTGCGCAGGAAACGCAGCGCATCGCCGGCCATCGTGCCGAGTTCGGGGTGATCGATTCTGCCGAGGAAGTCTTCGAGCCGGGCGATACCAGGACCACAGGCCGCGGTGACCGCGATCAGGTCTGGGGTGTCGTCCCAGATGACCGACTGGTGGGCGAAGGGATTCACGGACACAAGGATCCTCGGGACCAGCGGTATCGCGTACGACCACTCGGAGATACCGGTGAGACCTCGGGCGCGAGCGGCAGCCGGATTCTCATGCGGAGCAACAGGGGTCGAGTAGAGATAGGTGCGGTTGGCCACTGGCCGAGTCCTTTCTGCGGTCGGTGTCACCTGATTCAGGCGGCGCCCACCATCCTCAATGCCAGGTCTCCGTACAGTTTTCCAATGTCTTCCGGATTCGTGTAATTGCCGGCCGGGAACCAGCGGCACACGTCGACGCACAGCGACATCAAGGCGAGGGTGACGCCTTCGGCATCGGGGATCGTGAAGTCGCCCGACTGGACGCCGGCGTCGACAACCTCCCGGACCACCCGCGTCGTGCTGCGGCGAAGCGCGACGACGGTTCGGTAGTGCTCTGGTGTGAGTGCAGTGAGTTCGTATTGGACGACGCGAGCGAGTGAGTGGTGCCCGGCCTGCCAACTGGCGAAGGTGCTGACCAGTTCCTGGAGGCGAACGGACGGCTCTTCACCCGGTCTGTCGGCGCCCTCGACCACCTTCAACGCTTCGGTGTGCCCTTCGAAGCTGATCGCGAAAAGCAGCTCTTCTTTCGAGCGATAGTGCGGGTACATGGCGGCGGGACTCATGTCGAGTCGTGCGGCGATGTCACGGGTGGTGGTGCCGCCGTAGCCCGCGGAGGCAAAAGCGTCCACGGCTGCCGCGCGGATACGGGCCGCAGCTTTGGAGGGGCTGATCACCACGTCAGGTGAATCGCTCACGGTTTCCTCCAGGTGTGACGGATTTCGATGTTGACAATATCCCGCTCTCGATTCACTATAAGCAGATGCTTAGATTCTAAGCGGATGCTTAGGAACATCGTTACGTGTGGCATTGCCACGCCGAAAGGAAGCAACTCGTCATGCGTCGCACTCTGTACGGACCCGATCACGAGGCATTTCGCGAATCTGCCCGCGAATTCGTCAACCGGAACATCCTTCCGGTCGCAGAGAAGCTGATCGACCAGCGCTTCATCGATCGTGAAATCTGGCTCGAAGCGGGACGCAACGGCTTCCTCGGACTCGAGGTTCCAGAGGCGTACGGCGGAAGCGAAGCCGGCGACTACCGCTTCAACGCTGTTCTGGCCGAAGAACTCTCGCGTGCCAGTGCAGCTGTCGCCTCGAGCTTCGGCATTCACGCCGACGTCGTTGCTCCGTACCTCGTTCAGCTCACCACCGAAGAGCAGAAGCAGCGTTGGCTGCCCAAGTTCTGCACCGGTGAGATGCTGACGGCCATCGGCATGACCGAGCCTTCCGGCGGATCCGACCTCGCCTCGCTCAAGACCACTGCGGTCAAGGACGGCGACGACTGGATCATCAACGGCTCCAAGACCTTCATCACCAACGGCTACAACGCTGATCTCGTGATCGTGGCGGCGCGGACCAGTCCCGAGAAGAAGTCCAAGGGCATCACGCTCTTTGCCGTCGAAACCGGCATGGAAGGTTTCGAGCGCGGACGCAAGCTCGACAAGGTCGGCCAGCACGAGTCCGATACCGCCGAACTGTTCTTCGAGAACGTTCGCGTGCCGTCCACCAACATCATCGGTGAGATCGACCGCGGGTTTATCCACATGATGGAAATGCTGCCGCAGGAGCGCGTCGGCGCTGCGGTGTCCAACATCGCGCACGCTGCTCCGATCCTCGAAGAGACGCTGCAATATGCCAAGGACCGCAAGGCTTTCGGTCAGCCGATCGGCTCGCTGCAGTGGAACAAATTCCTTCTCGCGGATCTCGTGACCCGCATCGAGGTCACCCAGGCTTACGTCGACAACTGCGTCGCAGCACACGCTGCCGGCGAGCTGACCGCCATCGACGCCGCCAAGGCGAAGTGGTGGACCGCGCAGGTTCAGAACGAGGTCCTCGATCACTGTGTTCAGTTGCACGGCGGCTACGGCTTCATGACCGAGTACCGCGCCGCTCGCGCGTGGATGGACGCCCGCGTCACCAAGATCTGGGCCGGATCCAACGAGATCATGAAGGAACTCATCGGCCGCGATCTCGGCCTGTAATTTCGCAACTGCAGTCCATATGTCACTGCAGTCCATACGTCACTTCCCGAACCCGACGACACAGGAGCATCACCGCGCATGTCTGTTCTCGACAAGTTCTCTCTGACCGATCGAGTGGTCATCGTGACCGGTGCGTCGTCGGGCCTCGGGGTGGCGTTTGCGAAAGCCGCAGCAGAGGCCGGCGCGGACGTCGTCCTCGCTGCTCGCCGCGTCGACAAGCTCGAAGACACGGCCAAGCTCGTGCGTGACGCAGGCCGCGAAGCGTTGTGCGTGGCCACCGACATCGTCGATCCGGCTCAGGCTCAGAACATGGTCGACGCCGCGATGGAGAAGTTCGGCCGCGTGGACGTACTGGTCAACAACGCCGGCGTCGGAACCGCTGTTCCGGCAACCCGTGAGACCCCGGACCAGTTCCGCGCCGTCATCGACATCAACCTCAATGGGTCCTACTGGGCAGCGCAGGCCTGCGGCCGCGTCATGCTCCCGGGTAGCTCTATCGTCAACATCTCGAGCATTCTCGGATTGACGACCGCCGGACTCCCACAGGCCGCCTATGCGGCGAGCAAGGCAGGCGTCGTCGGATTGACCCGTGACCTCGCACAGCAGTGGGGAACGCGCAAGGGCATTCGCGTCAACGCGATCGCGCCCGGCTTCTTCAAGTCGGAAATGACAGACCAATACAACGACGGCTACTTGGACGCGATGGCTCTGCGCCTGATCCTCGGCCGCATGGGCGATCCGGAAGAGCTCGCGGCCACCATGGTGTGGCTCGCGTCCGAGGCAGGCGGATACGTCACCGGTCAGACCATCGCCGTCGACGGAGGAATCACCATCACCTGACGCCGATGCCGAGATGTCGCCGGCTTTGCCGTATAAGTAGCTGGTGACCTCTCGCGCCGAACCTCAGGAGAACTGGGAAGACCGTCCGCCACCATCCATGGCTGCGACGGAGCTTCTGCGTGACCTGCCGGTGACTGCCCGCGGCGTCCGGACCAGGGCTTCTCTGGTCGCAGCGGCTCGAACGGTGTTCGAGCGCGCGGGGTATCTCGATGCCCGTCTGACCGACATCACCAAGGAAGCGAACTGCTCCACCGGCACGTTCTACACCTACTTCGACAACAAAGAGCAGATCTTCGCCGCAGTTCTCGACGTTGCGCAGGAAGACATGCTGCACCCCGGCATGGGACGGGTCCGCGACGTCGACAATCCGTATGCGGTCCTCGAATCGAGCAACCGTGCCTACCTGACGGCTTTCCGCCGCAACGCCAAACTGATGGGTCTGCTCGAGCAGGTATCGCACATCGATCCGGCCTTCGCGAAACTGCGTCGGGATCGAGCCGAGACCTTCATTTCTCGCAATGCCCGAGCCATTGAACGCCTGCAAGCAGCTGGCAAGGCAGACGGCTCACTGGATCCGCTGCTGGCTTCCCGAGCACTGTCGGCGATGGTGAGCCGTCTTGCCTACAGTTCGTTCGTCTCCGAGGAACCTGGCGCCGACGGCAAACCCGTCCCGTTCGAGGACGTCGTCAAGACGGCTACTCAGGTGTGGGCCAACGCTCTGGGCCTCGAGGGCGACCGCGGGTAGTTTCAGCCTTCGCCGCGGGCCGCGAACTGCTGCTCGAGGCTGTGGCGCAACGTCTCCTCGCTGTTCCTGACAGCGTTTTCGACGAACGGCCCGATCAAGCGGCCCAGAGCTTTGCCGGCAATGCCGCCGGGGAGTTTGTAGGCGAAGTCGACGGAAAGCTCGGTCTTGGAATCGTCGATCGCGGCGAACTCCCACGTGGACGAGTTGGATACACCGCCGAGCGAAGACAGCTTGATGATCCGATTCTTCTCCCACTCGGTGACCTCGAGCTTGGAGCGCAACGTGCTTGGCCCGATCTGCATGGCCGCGTCGAACGTGGCGCCGAGCCCCTGATCGAACTCTCCGAACGGTGTGAACTCGGAAACACCGAACATCCACGTCGGGACGTTGCGGTAGTCGTCGATGTAGTCGAAGGCGACATCAACCGGCACGGCAGCAACCGCGGAGTGGCGAACATGGATCATGACTGGTCCCTGTCTTTCGGTGAACATCGACTGTAACCAATGGCACCGACGCGTTCGGCGGCGGCGCAACGGCGATCTACGGTATCGGTATGACGAACGAGCTTCCGGTACGCGGGTCCTGGCGCGATTACGAAGACCTGGGACTACCGAAACCGCTCGCTGCGGCGCTGGAGGCGTTCGTCGAGCAGGGCTATCACGGGACTTCGATCCGTGACGTCGCGTCGCGGTCCGGGCTGTCGGTGCCGGGGCTCTACCACCACTACCCGTCCAAGCAGGCTCTGTTGATCGGTCTGGCGACCGTGGTGATGACTGAGTTGTTGGAGCGAAGCCGCGCCGCCGAACTCGATGCCGGGGACGATCCCTCGGACCGCTTCGACGCGGTGATCGAATCTCTGTTGCGGTTCCACATGTTTCGACGCGAGCAGTCGTTCGTCGCCTCCTCCGAGATTCGCAGCATGGAGCCCGATAGCCGGGCTAGTTACATCGCGCAGCGCGACGAACAGCAGAAGCAGGTGGACCGGATCGTCCTCGACGGCGTTGCTTCGGGGGTGTTCGAGGCCGACCATCCCGAGGATGCCAGCCGAGCTGTCGTGACGATGTGCGTCGCCGTCGCGGTGTGGTACCGACCGGACGGTGAGTTGTCTCCGGACGAGTTGGTGGAGAGGTATCTGGAGATAGCGCGTCGGATGGTGGGGGCGTAGGGGCGATCACCCGGAATGCTTCAGCATTTCGAGGGCCGCATCCCGGCCGACGTCGAAGGGGTCGGTGCCGATACCGATACCGTCTGCGACGAGGGCGCCTTCGTGAAGCAGCATGATTGCCTCGACGAGACGTTCGTCGGCTTGCCCGTCCGTCGCCAGAATGCGCCGGAAAAGGTCTAACATCTCCCGCTTCTGTTCGGCGATGACAGCGAACACCGGGTGTGACCGATCGCTGAACTCGGCGTGAGCGTTGACCATGCTGCAACCCTTGCCTCCGCTCGCCTTGGACCAAGAGGCGGAAGCGTCGAATGCCGCACTCAACTGCTCGGCGCGGCTGTGTCCGGCTGATGCGAGCTTCTTGTCGCGAAAGGCTCGCCACCGCCGATCTCGATCCTTCAGATATTCCACGACGAGGCCGTCTTTCGAGCCGAACCGCTCGTACAGAGTCTTCTTCGTGACCCCGGCGTCCAGTGCGACGGTATCCACGCCTACGGCGTGAATTCCCTTTTCGTAGAACAGCTTCGACGCCGACTCCAGAATGCGACGTGCTTTCGGAGTCAAGTCGGGTACGGATTCGTCTGCCATGGACAAAAGTATACCGATCTGTATAGTCGACTCCATGAGTAAACAGATCGGTATACCTCGGATCGTGACCTCGAGATCTGCCGTGACGGCCACCTTGTCGGTCCTGTTCGTCGCGTGCTGGAGTTCGGGATTCATCGGAGCCAAACTCGGCGCCGGTAGTGCCGAGGTCTCCACGCTGCTGATGTGGCGTTTTCTCCCGCTTGCGGCGGTACTGGTCCCGATTGTCTGGCTGTCCGCCCGGCGCCGGAACGCGATGCCGACACCGCGGGCTCTCGGCAGGCAGGTGGTGATCGGAATACTCTCCCAGAGTGGCTATCTGTTGTCCGTGTACTGGGCAGTCGATCTCGGCGTGAACACCGGAACCACAGCGCTGATCGACGGTATTCAGCCGCTGGTGGCAGCCGCGCTGCTCGGCCCGGTCCTCGGTGTCGCAGTCCCGCGGATGCAGTGGATCGGATTGGCGATCGGACTGGCCGGCGTCGCGACGGTCACGGCAGCCGACGCCGGGGCGGGTACATCGGCCCCGTGGTGGGCGTACGCGATTCCGTTCCTGGGAATGCTCAGCCTCGTTGCATCCACCTTCGTTCAGCAACGCGCTCCCACGTCCACGCCGCCACTGCAGGCTTTGGCCATCCACTGCTCAACCAGCGCAATAGTTTTCACAACTCTGGCGATCGTCTCGGGTGCTGCCGTACCGCCGAGTGTCAGCACATTCTGGATCGCATTGCTCTGGTTGATCGTGTTGTCCACCTTCGGCGGATACGGGCTGTACTGGTTGTTGCTCCGCCGCATCGGCATCACGTCCGTCAACACCTTGATGTTCTTGATCGCCCCCGTCACCGCGGTCTGGGGCGCACTGATGTTCGGAGAATCCTTCACTCCGTTCACCGCTCTCGGCTTGGCGGTGGGCATCGTCGCCGTCGTCGTGGTCACCCGGGTGGACAATCGACCGAAGAAGCATGATGAGAGCACGGATTCCTGCCCGGCAAGAGCTCCGATCACGTCGCGCTGACGAAGCCCGATCGCGATGTGAACCGCTCGCGGAGCGTGGTGATTTGTTCTGCGGTGAGCTTCAGTCCGTTGATTGCGTAGTCCTCGACTGTGCCGAAGCGCGTGCGCATTTCGTCGAGCGCGGCGTCGAAGTAGCTGTCGCGGACTCCGAGGAGCGGCCGGAGCAGTTCTCCGTCAACGCCTTTGCTTGCGGCGAAGTCGAGGATCGGTTCCGTCATGGGCGCCAGATCGGTGTTCGTCTCCAGGTAGTCGGCGCGTACATCGGCTTCGTCGGCGCCGAGGAGGAGCAGGAAAGAGGTCGCGGCCCACCCGGTGCGATCTTTTCCGGTGGTGCAGTGGAAAAGTGCTGCACCGGTTCTTGTTTCGTCGATGAGGTCGAGATAGAACGCGCGGTAGGCGTCGAGGGCGGACGGCAGGCTGACGAAGTTGCGGTTCGCTTCCTCCATCTGTGCGATCCCACGTCCATCGCTGATAGTCTCGGCGTACGCGACCGGGTCCGTCATGAGTAGTCCGGTGGCCGCGGCGTTTTGGGCATTGTCGGCGAGAACGTCGAGCCAGACCGTCCGCGTCGAGTCAGGGAGATTGTCGAGCGCGCCGTCGCGCTCGGCAGCGGTCCTCAGGTCGTAGACCGTCCGGACGTCCAAGTCGGCGACCGCGGCGACGTCGTCGCCGTCGAGTTTCGCGAGCGTCGCCGAACGGTAGAGCGCGCCGGCGCGGACGGTGCCATCAGCAACGGGAATGCCACCGAGATCCCGGAAGTTCGGAGCGGTCTTCAGGAGAACGCGACGATCGAGCGGGTGAGTTGGCATGGCTGACTCCTTGTGGGTTCCGTTTCCGAACTGATCATTCATGCCTTCTGCACACTGCGCACGAGCTTTTCGGCATTGCGTCTCTTGATCCACTTGTCGATGACGAGAGCCATGAAGATCCATCCTCCCAACGCGGTGATCACCCACACGATGATCGGGGCGAGGATCCAGGACCCGACGCCGCTGATCGCAATGCCGTCGGGGACCAGGGTCGCAACCCAGAGCGCGAGCAGCGTGGCGACCAAGCCGACACCGCCCGCGAGCGGAGCCGCGTAGTGCAGTGCCACGCTGAGCACGAATGGGCCGAGAATCATGTGGGCGAGGGTGAATACACCGATAGCGGCCAAGAAACCGTTGACGCTCAGGCTGACCCCGGGCAGCGCAAAATGCACGACGATCAGCGCGATCGCGCCGAGTATGCATTGCGAAACGAGCTGAAATAACAGACGCATGGCTTGTACCTCCGTGATCAGGTCTAGTCACCCGAGAGTGGTGTGTGCGTGGGGAACGCTTTGCTGGAGGGCCTCGGGACGAGGCGCCGTCCAGGTTCCGTCGAGCACGTCGGGGCGGGGGCGGTACAGGCGCAGTACGTAGTTCCAGCCCGGCATGATGGGCAGTGCGTTCGCGACGCCGTCGAGATTGACGCCGAACCGGATGGTGGTGCTGCCGTCGGAGTTGGGGGTGGCTGTGAGGCTGTTGATGCTGTTGACGCCCAAGGCGTTCTCTTCGAAGTATCCGGCTGCGTTGTACAGCGAGACCGACCAGAACGCATCCACGGGAACATCGTTCAGGCGGAGACGGTATTCCCCGATCGGGAGACGTTCGTCGAAGTTGACGTAGGTGGCCTCGTACTCGGGAAGGCCACCCCAGCCGGATGCGGTACCGAGCAGGTGCCTGATCGGGTCGACTTCCGCCGCGGTGCCGAATGAATGGTCGTAGGTGGTGATGCCACGAGCGAGTGCGAGGAGCGCGTCGCGGGTCTCGGTCTGCGATTGTTCGTCGTAGTCGGGCAACGGGAACTCTCCCGTTCCGCCGCCGTCGATGGTGAGGGCGTCTTGCAACCGGTTCACCTCGGCGACGTCTTCGGGGCTGTTCGGATCGACGAGGATACGCACGATCAGTGCGGCGTAATCGGTTCCGACCAATTCGCGCGTGAGCAGGTGCTCTCCCGGATCGCGCAGGATGACGGGACCGAAGTGATCTTGACTGACCACCCACACGGAGATGTAGCGCTTGCCGGTATCGGGCACCGTGATCGTGACGTTCTCGCGCACGTCGATGATCGCGCTGCTGTACAGAGTGTCGCGGTTCTGGCGGATGATCGGCTGGTTGTCGAGTGACCCGAGCTCGCGAGTGTGGTTCCACGTGCCCAGGCCGACGCCCGCGGCCAGGCGAGCGAACATGAGATCGGATTCTGCCCGATTGAAGTTCAGGACGTTGACGGCGATCGTGGACATAGCGGATTCCAATCGGTGTCGGGGTACGGAAGCGGGCGCGGTAATCCATGGCCCGTCGGGGTGAATCAGCCCAGCAGTCGTGCTTTCGCGGCTTGGAACTCGGCGTCGCTCAGTAGGCCTTGTGATTTGAGATCGCCGAGTTTCTGCAACTCGGCGACGAGATCGACCGGGGGTGCGGGTGTGGGGAGTACGGCCTGCTGCTGGGCGAATTCGTACTGCGCCTGCTCGTAGTCGGCCTGAGCTCTCCTTTGCCGGCGGGTGGCCATACCGTCGCTGACGGCGGTCGCGGTACCGGTCACGACCGCGGTGCGGGCGGCGAGGCCCAGCAGTCCAGGGCGTCCTCGTCTCGGGATGTACGGCATGTCAGACCTCCAATTTCGGGATGATCGTGTCCATGAGGGCATTGACGACGGGCGCGGGTATCCGCTCGTAACCCAGCAACACCGCGCCGGACTCGGCGGTCCGGGCGGCGAGTTCGCGCTGATAGACCAGCTCGAGCGCGACCAGCAGCGCTGAAGCGCCGGCGGGAATCGCCTCCGCGAGTTCGGTGATGTCTTCATGCCCGAGCAGACCGGACGCGCCGAGCATTTCGACGTTGATCTCGAAGCCGTTCGGCAATTCCTCGACCTCGACGAGGGTGAGTTCACCGTCGTCGGACTTGGAGATGACGATCAGATCGAGGAGTCGTACCAGGCCGGTATCCGTGATGTCGGTGAGCGCGCAGAACGCGGCGGGGTCGAGGCTCTGCCCCGGCAGACCGAGAAGGTAGAAGTCGACGGGGCCGAAACGCGCGTCACTCACGAGAGCACCTTCAGTTTGAGTGCGGCAAACTCTTCCTCGCTGATCGATCCGGCTTCGAGGAGTGCTGCAGCTGTGGCGATTTCCTCGCTGGGACTCTTTCCTGCGACTTCGCGGATATACGATTCGGCCGCGCTCTCGGCCTCGCGTGCGGCCTTGTTGCTGCGTTCCGTCATCCCATCGCCGCGGGCGACGAGATAGACGAGCGCGGTGAGGATGGGTAGGAAGAGCAGGAAGAATATCCAAACAGCTTTCAACCAGCCGCTCAGCTTGTGGTCGCGGAACAGGTCGGCGACGATCGCGAACAGCGCGAAAAGATATCCGACGAAGACGGTCGCCCACAGCATCCAGCCGAGGCTTTCCCAGAAACTCATGTGTCTTGTCCGTTCGTGTCAGGCCTGCGCGTCGGCATTCCGCCGACTCGCGCTTTTCAGTTGATTCCGGCAATTCTCACCGGTTTCCGCATGCTTCGATCGCTGTCTCATCCGAAGCGGATGAGACGGGATTTCCACGGCCGTCGAACGTCTCGAGTATCTTCGACACATGATCGAAGCCGTGCGTGACGCACTCGCCTCCGGTGAGGCGGAGCAGGCTCGACGCGTCCTGCGGAAGAATTGGCTCCGTCTGATTCTCGAATCTCATACCAGGGAACTCGAGCAACTCTGCCTTGCGCATCCCGATCCACACGATCCACACATCCTGCTGATACGGGCGTGCTGCCGCGACCTCAGCGGCGATCCGTACGGCGCGGAGTTTCTACGCGGGCAGGGTCTACGGGTCGCGTCCGACGATTTTGTCGTCTGTTTCACCGACCTACTGCTCGCTCCGGACACCTCGACCAAGGCCGTCATCGCCGATCGCGCGCGTCACGCCCTCGCCCAGTGCGAGCCCGAGGACGATTACCCGTCCGCACTTTTCCTCCTCGGGTGGACCGAGATCAGGCTTCGTCGTGATCTACCTCGCGCCATCGCGCTACTTCGCTCCGCCGGCGATGAAGCGCGGTTGCAGTCGCGTGCGGAGACGTTGCGTCTCGCGCAATCCAATTTGGCTTTTGCACTCACCCACGCGGGAGTGTTCACCGAAGCCGAACAGATCCTCGACGGCCTTCCTGCCCGAGAGGTTGCATCCGACTGGGAACGCTTCGAAGGTGGACTCCCACAGTCGAATCGAGGGTGCATCGCCTATTGGCGTGGCGACTTCGAGGAAGCGATCGCTCAGTTCGACTCGATAATCGTGGAGGGCAGTCCCGGAACCAACTTCGAGGCGCTCGCCCGTCTGTACCTGGTGATGAGCCTGGTCGCTCTGAACCGGAAAGACCGGTACCACAACGCCGCTCGGCTGCTGCGAGGCGTGAGCACTGCGGACAAGCACGGCATTCCTTGGGATACGCTGCGGCGCGTCACCACGGCCTGGCTCGCCCACGCTCAGGGGCAGGACGAGCAAGCGCGCCGCATCGCGAAGCCCACGCTGACCCGAACAGGTGCTGCGGTCGCTCACGCGCTGCTCGCCGAGCTCTATCGAGTCTTGGGGGATCCGGAACCGTCGGCGCAGGCGCTTCGGTTGGCAAGCTCGGCCGCGCTGCCGCGATATGCGCTGGTGAGCACACTTGTCACCTCTGCAGCGCTGAGCTCCGTCGCAGGGCGTGGGCCGCAGGCGCACGAGCAGCTGGATCGTGCGCTGGCTGAGGCAATCCCGGAGCAGATCCTCGCCCCCTTTCTCAGCGGCGATCCGGTAATTGTCGATCTCTTGAACGCGCACGCAATACAGGGGTCGAGACACCAGGACCTCCTGCGCACGATTCTGGAAAAACGGAGCCGGCTC
Source organism: Rhodococcus sp. UFZ-B548 (assembly GCF_903819475.1). Classification (NCBI taxonomy): domain Bacteria; kingdom Bacillati; phylum Actinomycetota; class Actinomycetes; order Mycobacteriales; family Nocardiaceae; genus Rhodococcus; species Rhodococcus sp. UFZ-B548. The sequence continues at coordinate 80,471 of NZ_CAIJDS010000005.1, read as the reverse complement.
TCTACCCAGCTCGCCGGAGTCCTGACCGAACGCGAGAACGAGATTCTCACTTTTCTGCGCACCACGATGACTGCAGACGAGATCGCTGCGCACCTCGGCATCGCCTATCCCACTGTGAAGACTCACATTCGCTCGATTTACCGCAAATTAGGTGTGGCCAAGCGGCGTGCCGCTGTTCAAGCAGCCGACAACCTAGACCGCGGGATCGGGGGCGATTCCGCGACGGAGGCTGCGAACCGTCAGATCCAAGGCTTGTAGTCGAGTCCCGGAACCGCGGTTCACGTAGTCCATCGACGTGTAAAGCAGTGACCACAGTAGGTTCTGCACCCAGTCCGAACCCATGTCGGGGTCGATGGACCCGTCGGAGTGTCCGCGTTCGATGGCGTCGGTGACTCCGTCGTCGTTCGACGCGGACTCGGCAAACGAATCTTCTTGATAGACGCCGGGAGTGAAGAACAGGACCGTCAAAAGGTCGGCCAGTTCGAAGTATTCGTGGCAGAGGCGAACCAGTGCCTCGGCTCCGGTGCCCTCACCGAGTCGCGCCGCTGCTGCGGCCTCACCGACGGCGCGAGTGGCCTCGGCCGCGACTGCGTCGACCAGGTCGGATCGTTCGGGAAAGTAGCGGTGCAAAGTGGTCCGGCCGACCTTCGCGGCCGAAGCGATCTCGCTGAGGGTCGCAGCAGGCTTGGATGCGAACACCGAAACGGCAGCATCGAGGATGGCCTTCCGTGTGCGCTCGCGGGTCGCGCTTTGTTCTGGTGCGCTGTGGATCGTTGTCACGAATTCGAAGCGTAGCCGTGTCCGGTTTCGGTATCCAGTGTTTCCGAATCGGAATTTCTCTTGCCCTTTATGGAACATTCGTGTTCCATAAATTCATGCTTGAATCCGACGCTTCTCAGCCCGCACCGAAATGGAGCAATCTCCGCGTCCTCTCGGAGTTCGCTCGACCGCATCTGCCGTCGCTCCTCCTCGGATTGGTACTGGCGCTGTGCGGCTCGGCGGCGACGCTGGCAACGCCGATGGTCACCAAGTGGGTTCTCGACACCCTCGATACCGGTGCGTCGCTGAAGGGACCGATCCTCACGCTCGTCGTCCTTCTGATCGTCGGTGCTGTGCTCGGTTGTGCTCAGTGGATCGTTCTCGGAACCGCCGCCGAGAAGGTTGTCTTCGACGCCAGGTCTTCGCTGGTGAAGCGATTCCTGGCGGCGACCGTACCTTCGCTGCAATCGCGATCCGTGGGTGAATTGGTCACCCGGGTCACGTCGGACACCTTGCTGCTGCGGGAGGCGGCGTCGTCGGCCGCGGTGAATATTCTGAACGCAGCCGCGTTGACCATCGGAACGATTGTTCTGATGGGCGTTCTGGATCTGCCGTTGTTGGGGGTCACCATGGTGGCAATCGTGTTCGCCTCCATACTCTTTGCCGTTCTGATGCCTCGGATTTCCGCAGCCGAAGCGCGAACCCAGGAATCGCTCGGTCAGCTCGGCGGCGTACTCGAGGGTGGCTTGCGTGCGATCCGGACGGTCAAGGTTTCCCTCGCCGAGGATCGCGTCGGCGCTCTGGTGACGACCAACGCGTCCGATGCGAAAAAGCATGCGATCACGGCGGTTCGAGTGTCGGCAACCGCGTGGACTGTCGCGTGGACCGCCATTCAAGGATCGATCATTGCCATCCTGGGCTTCGGTGCCTGGCGAGTCGCCGACGGTGAAATGGCAGTCTCGACGCTCATCGCGTTTTTGCTCTACGCCTTCACCCTGATGGGGCCGGTGTCGGAGCTTGCGCAGAACGTGACTTCTGTTCAGTCGGGAATCGCGGCAGCTATCCGGATTCGCGAGATGCAGTCGTTGCCCACCGAGCAGTACGACGAGGTCGTGGACGTGGTCGCGAAAACAAATGCTGCCGCGCCGCTGATCGAGTTGCGCGACGTCACCGTGAGTTACCACGGGTCGAACCAGCCGGCGTTGCGCGATGTCTCGCTGGTCATTCCGACGCGTGGGCACATGGCCATCGTCGGCCCGTCGGGTGCCGGAAAGACGACCTTGCTCTCGACTGTGCTGCGATTTGTCGAACCGCGATCGGGTGAGGTTCTCCTGCATGGAGTCGGTTACGACGCGCTCGATCACCGCGCTGTGCGGGAGAGTCTCGCGTACGTGGAGCAAGAGACACCGGTGGTGCCCGGAACGATTCGGGAGAACGTCGTCTTCAGCCATCCCGACGCGACGGACGAAGAAGTCCAGGCCGTTCTGCGCTTGCTCCGACTCGACGACGCGATCGAGGCCCTGCCGAATGGACTCGACACCGCTCTGACGGCCACCTCGCTGTCGGGCGGCCAACGTCAGCGGATCGCGATGGCACGCGCAGTTCTGCGACCGAGTGCTTTACTTCTGCTCGACGAAGCCACTGCCCAGGTCGACACACTCACCGAAGCCGCGATTGTCGACGCGATCAACGAACGTGCACGTACCGGGGCCGTGGTGACCATCGCTCACCGGCTCTCAACGGTGCGTGACGCCGACTGGATCGTGGTCATGGAAGACGGTCGGATCCGCAACATCGGCAACCATGACGAGCTCATGGACAAGGACGATCTGTACCGCGACATGGTGGTTGCCGGCCGGCTCGATCAGGGCGAGGCGATGCTCGAAGATTGTTGACCCGGCGCATCGGCATGTGCGAGAGTGCTGTTACCGAGCGATCGCTCGGTCGGGATGTTTTTTCGGAGGTGGCTGGTGGCAATCGATCTGACGTACGCGCCCGAGGTGGTGGCGCTGATCGAGAAGACGCGCGACTTCACGCGCAACGTAGTGCTCCCCATCGAAGACGAACACGCCGGTGACATCGCCGTCGCGGGTGGCGATGCCATCCGCATCGAGATGCAGGCGGCAGCAAAAGAAGCCGGTGTCTTCGCACCGCATGCACCGATCGAGTACGGCGGCCAGGGACTCAACATGAGTGATCGCGCGCCTGTCTTCGAGGAAGCCGGCTACTCGCTCTTCGGGCCGACGGCGCTCAACATCGCTGCGCCGGACGAGGGCAATGTTCACATGCTGGCCCACGTCGCGAACGAAGCACAGAAGCAGCAGTTCCTCGCGCCGCTCGCAAGCGGGGACATGCGGTCGGCATTCGCCATGACCGAACCCGCGCCGGGAGCGGGATCCGATCCCTCGGCTTTGAACACCCGCGCCGAGAAAGTCCCCGGTGGCTGGAAGATCAACGGTAAGAAATGGTTCATCACCGGCGCCGACGGCGCCGGATTCTTCATCATCATGGCGCGCACCTCCGGCGAGCCCGGGCAGCGCGGCGGAGCGACCATGTTCCTGACGCCGACGGACACAGCGGGTCTCATCGTGGGTCGACACATCGACACCCTCGACAAGGCCATGATCGGCGGGCACTGCGAGGTCACGTTCGAGGATCTCTTCGTTCCCGACGAGGCCGTTCTCGGTGAGGTCGATCAGGGTTTCGCTTACGCGCAGGTTCGTCTCGGTCCCGCCCGGATGACGCACGTGATGCGCTGGCTCGGTGCAGCGCGCCGCGGCCACGACGTCGCCGTGGCCAGGGTTGCCGAACGAGAAGGCTTCGGCTCGAAACTCGGTGATCTCGGAATGATCCAGAAGATGGTCGCCGACAACGAGATCGACATCGCAGCCAGTCGCGCACTTCTGGTGCAGGCCTGCTTCGAACTCGATCAGGGCGGGCACGCGAGCAACGCGACGTCCATCGCCAAGACCTACGCGGCCGAGGCGATCTTCCGGATCGTCGACCGCTCCATTCAGATGTGTGGCGGAATGGGCGTGTCCGGCGATCTGCCGCTGGCACGGTTGTCCCGCGAAGTGCGTCCCTTCCGCGTTTACGACGGTCCGTCCGAGGTTCATCGCTGGGCAATTGCGAAACGTGTTGTCGGCGCTGCGAAGCGCGCTGCTCGGGAGGAGTCGAAGTGACGGACTTCCCAGGACTCGATCTCGCGGCGCTCCACAAGTATCTGCAAGCCGCAGGCGTCGAGGTGAGCGGTGAGTTGCGAGCCGAACTGATTTCAGGCGGCAAATCCAATCTCACCTACGGAATCTTCGACGACAACTCGAAGTGGATTCTGCGTCGTCCACCCACGGCCGGCCTCACGCCGTCGGCGCACGACGTTGCGCGCGAGTTCCGAATCACCTCGGCGTTGCAGAACACCGCCGTGCCGGTCGCCCCGACCGTCGTGCTGTGCGAGGACGCCTCGGTGATGGGTGCGTCGTTCACGGTGGTCGAGTTCGTCACCGGTCAAGTGATCCGGACCAAAACCGAGTTGGAAGCTGTTCCGGCAGAGCTGGTCACGCAGTGCACCGACGAGTTGGTGCGTGTTCTCGCTGCCCTGCACGACGTCGACTACAACGCAGTGGGTCTCGGCGAACTCGGCCGACCCGACGGTTACGTAGCCCGTCAGGTGAAGTTGTGGGCCGGTCAATGGTCACGCGTCAAGACCGAGGACTCGGCCGATGTGGACAGGTTGGCGTCGAGCCTCGCGGAATTGATTCCGGCTGAATCGGCTTCGTCGATCGTGCACGGCGACTACCGGATCGACAACACGATTCTCGCGGCGAACGACGTCACCAAGGTTGCCGCAGTGGTGGACTGGGAACTCTCGACGCTGGGTGATCCGCTGGCGGACATCGCGATGATGTGCGTCTATCGGCATCCCGCGCTGGATCTGGTTCTGGGTGAACCTGCCGCGTGGACGAGCCCGTCGCTACCGTCCGTTGTCGATCTGGCGCAACGGTATTCGTCCGTTTCGGGTCGTGAACTGGCGCATTGGAACTTCTACATGGCGCTCGGGTTCTTCAAACTCGCAGTCGTGGCGCAGGGCATCGATCACCGATTCCGAGCAGGAGCCACCGTCGGCGGGGGATTCGACAAGGCTGGATCTTCTGTGCCGGAACTGATCTCGGCCGGACTCAACGCACTGCAAGGGAAATTCGAATGACTCGATCAGCACTGGTCACCGGCGCCTCCAAGGGAATCGGGCTCGGCATCGCAACACGCTTGGCTTCGCAAGGGTACGGGCTGACCATCACGGCGCGTGATGCCGAACGGCTCGCCGTTGTCGCCGAAGAACTTACGCGCGCCGGATCGCCGGACGTCGTCGTCTCGGCCGGCGACATGGCGGACGAGAACTTCGCCGCAGCACTCGTAGCCACGCACGGCGAGCGGTTCGGCTCCATGCGAGCCCTCGTCCTCAACGCCGGAGTGGGAACCAGTGGGCGAGTGGCTGACTACCCCATGCGACGTTTCGACAAGACCGTTGCCGTCAATCTCCGGACACCGTTCGCACTATTGCAAGCGTCGCTGCCGCTCCTGCGTACAGCGGCGGACGCGGACCTCGCCGGCGGAGCAAAGGTGATCGCTCTCGCCTCGATGGCCGGCGTCTACGCCGAGAGCGGTCTGGCCGTCTACGGAGCCACCAAAGCTGCACTCATTTCGATGGTCGAAGCACTCAACGCCGAGGAATCCGGAAACGGAGTGAGCGCGACGGCCATTGCTCCCGGTTACGTCGACACGGACATGTCGGCGTGGACGCACGATCGGATCACACCCGAGACCATGATCAAGGTCGACGACATCGTGGAGTTGGTGGACGGACTGCTCAAGCTCTCGTCTCGAGCAGTGGTTCCGAAGGTCGTCATGACGCGAGCCGGAACCAACGGCTACTCGGCCTGATCAATCCAGCTTGGCTTCGCCCCGCTTGCGGAAAAAGTGGAAGCCGGGCACTCCGACGATCGCCTGACGCAGGTCCTTCACCACTCCGAGGAGTTCGTGGATCTCGGGCGAGACGGAGTCCAAGGTTCCGAGGATGGGCAGCACCGCGGTCACGCGGTCGGTGAGCTCCGGCAGTTGGTCGATCAGTTTGATCGCGGCGCTGACCTCCGCCTCGGACAGGTCGTCGGCGAATCTGGCCGCCAGCGGCGCGAGCTGCAACGCAATGGGCTCGTAGATCTCGAGGAGTTGTCCCGCGATGTCCGAGGTCTGCTCGACGGCCTCGACCAGCGTCTCAGCTCGAACGGTCACGGCGGCGGCTCCGATGACGACGCGGTCGGCGTTGTCGGCGATCTGGTTGATGCGTGCCACCAACCTCTCGACCGAGAAGAGGAGCGCCTCGAGTCGAGCGGGCAGGGTGACCGCAAAAGCGACCGTGGACAGGGACCAGTGCACCACGTCGCCGACGGAGCGGACGACGGTGGAGCTGCCGGGCAAAACTAGAGCCATCCCTCGATACTGCCTGATGTGACGTCAAAGTACAGGTAAATCTCACATTCACGAGGCCAGCGGCGTCTTCGAGGTGTCGGTGCCGGCGCGGACAATCAATTCACCCGCTGCCTGCTGCACCGCGCAACCTGGAAGGATCGAGACATGACGGCTATCCGTACGCACACCGTGATCGACTCGCCGATCGGGGCGTTGACGCTGGTAGCAGCAGGTGACGACCTCTGCGGGCTGTACATGGCGGAGCATCGCCACAAGCCGGACGAGTCCACGTTCGGTGATCGTTCCGCGGCGGTCTTCGGTGAAGTCGAATCGCAGCTCACCGAGTACTTCGAGGGTGATCGCACGGAGTTCTCCGTGCCGCTGGCGCCCGTGGGTACCGAGTTCCAGAAGCGGGTGTGGCATACCTTGCGAACGATCCCGTACGGCGAAACCTGGACATACATGGAGCTCGCGCAAACTTTGGGTAACCCGCTTGCGATCCGTGCCGCCGCCGCGGCAAACGGCAAGAATCCGATCAGCATCATCGTTCCCTGCCATCGTGTGGTCGGCAGCGACGGAAGTCTGACCGGTTTCGCCGGCGGCCTCGAACGCAAGCGGTTCCTGCTCGACCGCGAGCACGGCGGCGAATCGGATGTCCTCTTCTGATGCGCTCGGCTCACAATTCGGTGATCGGGAACGTCTACCGATCGTGAGACTCAAACCGTTCGAAGACGTCGTGACCGAATACGGTGCAGTGGTCCTCCGTGTCTGCCGCGCGGTGGTCGGTCCCGTCGACGCCGAGGACGCGTGGTCCGAGACGTTCATCGCAGCGATGCGGGCATATCCGGATCTGAATCCGGACGCGAACATCGAAGCCTGGCTGGTGACCATCGCGCACCGCAAGGCAATCGACATCACCCGAGTGCGCGCCCGCGTGGCCGTGCCGACAGACGAGGTTCCGGAGTTGCCGACGCGAATCGGCGTACCCGGAACGTGGGATCACGAACTCTGGGACGCACTCGAACAGCTACCGCTCAAACAACGTGCGGCAGTCGCCTATCACTTTCTGGGTGGGCTGCCGTACGCAGAGATCGCGGACATCCTCGGCAACACCCCGGCGGCCGCCAGACGCGCGGGTGCCGACGGTATCGCCACACTACGAAGAACCTACTTGTCCGCTACCGCTGCGGAAGGGAGTCACTCATGAGTAACGATGTGTTCGAGGCGCTTCCAGCCGTTGACGCCGACGCCATGATCCGCCTACGGGCGCGCCTGGCTGCGCAGGCGTCCGAAGCTGAATTGATCGACGTGGCATATCGAACCGTCGATTCGCCGGTCGGAAAGCTGCTCCTGGCGGCGACCGATGTCGGCCTGGTGCGGGTTGCCTTTGCCGTCCAAGGGCACGACCTCGTTCTGGAACGTTTGGCGGACACCGTCAGCCCCCGTGTGCTTCATTACCCGCGCAGGCTGGACACTGTCGCTCGCGAGTTGGACGAGTACTTTGCCGGTGCGCGTCGAGAATTCGATCTGCGCTTGGACTTCCAACTCGCGAAGGGGTTCCGACGCGAAGTGTTGCGTCATCTCCCCGAGATCGAATACGGCCACACTGCAAGCTATTCGGTGGTCGCAGCAGCGTCGGGAAGCCCACGTGCCGTGCGTGCCGTGGGGACCGCATGCGCAAAGAATCCGCTGCCGTTGGTGGTCCCGTGTCACCGGGTGGTGCGCAGCGACGGCAGCCTCGGGCAGTACGCCGGCGGCCCCGAACTGAAAGCGATTTTGCTGGATCTGGAAGCCGGCCGGTGAGCGCAGTGACGCTGCGCTTTCAGGCACCCTACGCAGTCGAACCGCTCACCGGTGCCCTGCGGGCTCACTGCGTCGCAGGCCTCGAGCGTCACGACGACGGTGTTCACACCAGAGTCATACCGTTGCCTTCCGGCCCGGTTGTCGTGTCGGTGTCGTGGACAGACGACGGTGTCGTCATGGATTCCGATGTGCCGGCGGAGGATTCCGCAGTGCTGGAGGTGATCGTGCGTCGTTGGCTCGACCTCGACGCCGATCACACTGCTGTCGAAGCAGCGTTCGGTAGCGATGAGTTGTTGGCCCCACTCGTTGCCGCCCGTCCAGGATTGCGGGTGCTCGGCTCGGTGGACGGTTTCGAGACCGCAGTGCTCACCGTTCTGGGGCAACAGGTTTCGCTCGCCGCAGCGAGGACGTTCGGTGGTCGTTTTGTCAGCGCATTCGGAGCGCCGGTGGAAGGGGAGTTTCTTGCCTTCCCTGATCCGGACGCGGTTGCAGCGCAATCGCCGGAGGACATACAGAAAGCCGTCGGATTGACCACAGTGCGCGCAAGAACAGTGCACACGTTGGCAACTGCGGCAGCGAACGGTCTCGATCTCTCCTGGGATGCGGATCCTGTCCAATTTCGACAAGAGTTGTTGGCGCTACCGGGAATCGGACCGTGGACCGCTGACTATCTCACTGTTCGAATTCTCGGTGATCGCGACGCCTTCGTACCCGACGATCTGGTGTTGAAGCGAGCGTTGGGGGTCTCGTCGGGCAAAGAAGCCGCAGCGTTGTCCGAGCGCTGGCGACCCTGGCGAGCGTACGCACTCTTTCATCTGTGGACCAAGGAAGCGTTTCTGTAGTGGTCAATCTTTCGCGCGGGCCAGTTCGGACGGCCACCATATACGTTTCCCGATGTCGTGAGAGAGCGCAGGCACCAGGACACTGCGCACGATGATCGTATCGAGCAGCACACCGAAGGCCACGGCAAATCCGATCTCGGCGAGGAAGACCAGCGGCAGGATGCCCAGTACGGCAAATGTTGCGGCCAAGACGATTCCGGCTGAGGTGATCACACCCCCGGTGACCGCAAGACCGCGCAGGACACCTGCGCGGGTGCCGAATTCTCCGGTCTCCTCTCGCACACGGGTCATCAGGAAGATGTTGTAGTCGATACCCAGAGCGACCAGAAACACGAAGGCGAACAGTGGGAACGATTGATCCGCCCCGGCGAACCCGAATACGTGTGTGAAGAAGAATCCGCTCACACCGAGCGTCGCCGCGAAGGAAAGCACCACGGTGACAATGAGAATCACCGGGATCAGCAGAGCACGGAGCAAAGCGGCCAAGACCAGGAAGATCACCACCAACACGATCGGGATGATCAGGTTTCTGTCGCGGACCGAGGCCGCCTGGACATCGAGGGTGGTGGCCGTGCTGCCGCCGACGAGCGCGTCGGCGCCGGGCACGTCGTGGACGGCAGTCCGCAGTCGCTTGACAGTTTCGAGTGCCTGCGGCGAATCGTAAGAGTCGGCGAGGGTTGCATTGATCATGGTTCGGCCGTCGATCGGTGCAACGGTGAAAGCCGCAGGGGCGCAACCCGCAGCGGCGGCTTGTGCGACGGCAGCGGGGTTGGTCTTGATCAGCTCGCTGACCTTTGCGACGTCCACCTGGGTGCAGACGGCGCCGGGATCCTGCGAGATACCTTCGACGCCGCTGGCTGCTTTGATGACGGCGTCGGCCTGGTCGGCGTTTGCGGTGATCACGGCCGGTGCGCCGGCTCCGGGATCGAACTTCGAGTCGTAGAGTTCCTGTCCGACAACAGCGTCCGGACGATTGGTGAAGCTTTCGGTGGATGTCAGGCCATCGGTTTTGAGACTGCCGATCCCGGCCGCGAACAGGATGATCAACAAGACTGTGGCGCCGATCCACAGTGGGCGGTCCTTGCTGCCGACGGCCTCGGCGATCTTGCCCCACATCCCGTGCGTCGTAAGGTCTGCGGCGTGATCGACCTTGGGCTTGCGCGGCCAGAAGACCCACCGTCCGGTGGCGGCCAGAGCGACCGGCATGAACGTCATCATCACCAGATAGGTGCAGGCGATCCCGATGGCGGCGACGGGTCCGAGGCTCTTGTTGGAGTTGAGTTGAGAGAACGTCAGGCAGAGCAGACCGAGAATGACGGTGACAGCCGAAGCGGTGATGGCCGGCGCAGACTCGCGCCAGGCCTTGATCATCGCGTCGAAGCGGTTGGGATACGTGTGCAATTCTTCGCGATAGCGAGAGATCAAGAGTAGGGCGTAGTCGGTACCGGCACCGATCACCAACACGAAAAGGATGCCTTGAGATTGTCCGGTCAGAGTGAGTAATTCGGCTTTCGCGAGGAAATAGATCACCATCGACGACAAGCCGATGGCGAGGAGCGCGGAGAACAGCGGGAAGAACCACAACACCGGCGATCGGTACACGACAAGCAGGATGAGGATCACGACCAGGAGCGCCGCGCCAAGGAGCGCTCCGTCCAGACCGGCAAAGGCGTCGATGAACGCAACGAGTAGCCCACCTGGCCCGGCTGGGAGTACCTCGACATCACCAGCTGCTTGTTTTGCTGCGTCGATGACGTTCTGCTCGGTGGTCGCCAGGACATCGCCTGCCACGGATGTGTCTCCGTCCTTGGCGACGAGTGGCACGAAGATCGACGCAGTTGTGCCGTCGGCGGAGTACTGAGTGGGTTGCATTCCGTCGGCGTCTACTCCGGAGATGCCGGCAATAGCGCCGTACGCCGAGTTGATTGCAGATTTGTCCGCCTCGGTGAGGGCCGAATCTCGATGGAACAGAACAAAACCAGGGATCGTCTCGACCGCGAGGAAGTTCGCGGATTGATTGCTGACGATCGTCGATTCTGCGGAACTCGGCAGGTACGAGGCGTTGTCGTTCTTCTGAACCTCGGCGAGTTTGCCTTGGAACGAACCGCCGAATCCGCCTGCGACGAAGGCAAAGATTGCAAGCGCGATCACGGTGAAGATCGGCAGTCGACGGCGTTTGACCGTTCCGCGCTCGTTCCGTTCTGCATCAGTTGTATCCAGCTTGGTCATGGTTCTCCTCGAACGCAGTCGACCAGCACCAACAAAGCAACGTTTTCCAGTAGAACACGCAATACGGGCGCGGTGGAACCACTTGGAGTGGAATTGACGACGCTACGAAGTGCCTTTGCCGTAAGTCTCGCGGGCTGCGACGTCCATGGGAAAACGAACGACTGTGTCGCCGAACAACAATCGAGTTGCCGAAGCCGCAGCGGCCAGCACGTGGGCGGCACCTGACTCGGGGTTTCGGGTATGCACGACCACTTCGTCGTGCTGGAAGAAGACCAACTCGCCGTCCGGATCTTCGGCGAGGCGTCGCCTGAGGTCGGCGAGCAGGCACAACGCCCACTCGGACGCAGTGGCCTGAACGACGAAGTTTCGCGTGAAACGACCGCGGGCATGAGCGTCGCCGTGGGAGTAGAAGTCGGGAGACGGTGGGGGACAGGCCCGGCCGAGCAGTGACTTCACCACCTCGCCGCGCTCACCTGCCTTGGCAGCTTGCTCGACGTACTCGACGGCGACCGGGAATCGCTTCCGCAACAAGATGAGCAGTGCTTTGGCTTCACCCGCCGTCGCCCCGTACAGGACTCCGAGGATTGCGACCTTGGCTTTTGCGCGATCCCCGCCGAAGGCTTCGGCACCGACAAGTGCGTACAGATCGTCGTCGCCGGCGGCAGCCATCATGCGGCGGTCGCCGGACATGGCGGCCAGAATTCGGGGTTCGAGCTGACCGGCGTCGGCGACGACGAACACGTGGCCCGGATCGGCGACGACGCTCGAGCGCATGGTCTTAGGAATCTGGAGGGCCCCGCCGCCCCGGCTCGCCCACCTGCCGGACACGACACCACCCGGAACGTAGATCGGACGGAATCGATCTCCCCGCACCCAACTGTCCATCCACTGCCACCCGTTGGTGCTGTACAGCTTGGCGAGTTCGCGATGACGAAGGAGTAGCGGCACAGCCGGATGATCGATCTCCTGCAGAAACCACTTGCGCGTCGACGGAAGTTCGATGCCCTGACGCCCGAACGCATCGGTGATCTCCACCGAAGACGAAGGATTGACGGTGCGCCCGAAGACCTCACTGATCTGTGCGGCAAGTTCCTGCATACGAGCGGGGAGGTCGTATCCCGTCGGCCGCGGCCCCAGCCGTTCTTCGAGGAGTTCGCGATGCTTCTGCGTCGAGAACGGAAGGCCCGTGTGCGTCATCTCGGCGGCGCTGAGAGCGCCGGCCGATTCTGCTGCGATCAACAAGTCCAGTCGAGCGTCCGCGCCGATGGTTGCGCGCTGCTCGGCGAATTCGGTGACGACGGCGAGGGGATCGAGAACGGGTGCAGTGTCGAAGAGTCCGAGTCGATCGTCGTCGAACTCCTCGGCAGGCGGTGACGGTTTGCCGACGCGCATTCCGAGTATCGCGCGGGTCAGGGAGATGTCGTGGCACCGCTGAACCCGTACGCCTGCCCGCAATAGCGGTGGGTACACGGTCGCCGTACTCGGCCACACCCACCGCGGGTGCTCGGCTTCCTCGATGGTGCGCACCGCTGCGATCAGGTCGGGGTATTCGACGGGATCGGCGAGCGGCGTTCCACCGGGATCGGTCCGTAGGACAGTTGCCGTCACAGCTCCCGTGGACGTCGTACTACCGGGGACCAGGACAACTCGCACGACATCAGTGTGACGGCAGGGTCCGACACGCCATCGCTCGGCGCTGCTCAGGCCCCGACGAACCGGATGTGCTGACCCGGGCGGGCTTGGCCGAGTCGGTCGATATCTGCGTCCGCGACCACTCCGACCACCGGATACCCGCCGGTGATCGGGTGATCGGCGAGGAACACGACAGGTTGGCCGCTGGGTGGGACCTGGATCGATCCGAGCGCTACGCCTTCGGTGGGGAGTTCGGCGTCATTCGTTCGTTGCAGCAGTTCGTCGGTGCCGACACGATCGAGTCGCGCCCCGATTCGGTCCGAATCGGTGGAGACCGCCCAATTCCCCCGCAGGAGCGATTCGGGGTTGGTGAATCGATCTGCGCGCGGCCCGAATACGACTCGAATGTCGAGAGTCTCGTTTGTCATCGGTGGAACTGGTGCAAGGTCGACGAGCGAGAACGCGGTCGGCGAAGGCCCGATCGGGAGAACAACCTTGGGCTCGAGAGGCGCCGGACCTATCCCGGACATGGTGTCGGTGCTGCGCGATCCCAGGATCTCGGGAACCACAATGCCGCCCCGGACGGTCAGATACGTCCGGAGGCCACTCGGTGCGTAGTCGAGGCGGACGGTCTGACCGACGTCGAGAGCGATCACGCTCGAATGCCCGACCGGAACGCCGTCGCGGTAGGCCTGTGCGGGCGCCCCGGTGAACGCGATCGTTGCTTGTTGCTGCGCCCGAATGCTCAGCCCGCCCAGAAGGACCTCGACGCCTGCCGCGCCCTCGTCGTTGCCGACGAGTCGATTGCCGAGTTTGAGCGATCGCCTGTCCGCAGCACCGGAAACCCCGACGCCCGAGCGAAGGTGTCCGGTCCGTCCGAGGTCCTGGATCAAGCTCAGCGGCCCGGTGTCGAGTATCTCCAGACCGCTCATCGGTCGTCCTCGTTGACGAAGCGCACGCGGCACCCGGGCTGAACGGCGGCCGGTGGCGTTGAGTTCAGGTCCCACATCACGGCGTCGGTGCTCCCGATGATCTGCCAGCCACCCGGCGATGCCCGCGGGTAGATCGCGCTGTATCCAGCGGCCAGGGCGACGGAACCGGCTGGCACTGCGGTTCGCGACTGAGTTCGACGTGGAACGTCGAGCCGAGTGTCGCCTGAAGTCAGGTAGGCGAAGCCGGGTGCGAATCCGATGAAGGCGCAACGCCACATCGCCCCGGTATGGGCCGCAACCACCTCGGAACGGCTCATTCCGAGTGACTGTGCGACGTCGTCGAGGTCGGGCCCGTCGTACCTGACGGCGATGGTGAGTGCATCCGTCTCGGAATGCTCGTCTGTGGTCGCGGCAGAATTGGTTTGCTCGAGATCGTTCAAGCACTTCCGGACGTACGTGAGATCTGCCGCCGGGGTGCACGTGACCAGGACCGTGCGAGCTGCGGGGAGGAAGTCTTCGACCCCGACCGGGGTGTTACGCGTCAGTGCTTCGGTGAACGCGAGAACGTCAGCTTCGGAATCGAGGTCTACGAGAAATGCGCGTTCTCCCGCGGGAAGTATGCGAGTCACAGGGAGGGCTCCCGATCGATTCGAGTCCGCTCCACGTCCGCTCGCATCGCCACGATGAAACTCGCGATGGTGGCTCGCTCGGCCGCGGTGTAATTCCCGACGGTGCTCGCAGCCCGTGAAATGAGGGGGCCGAAGAAGCTCTCGCCCAGAGTGACCGCCGATGGTGTGACCTGCAAGATCACTCGCCGGCGGTCCTCCGAGTCCCGCTCCCGAGCTACGTGCCCCGCTTTGACCATCCGGTCGACCAGTGCAGTCACCGACGCCGAGTTGATCCCGAGCTGTGAGCCCAACCAACCTGGCGTCGCCGATGTGTTCGAGCGCTCGGCATCGAGAAGACAGATCAGTGCGCGGACGTCGGTGGAGTGCATTTTGTATTTGTTCGCAAAGCCGGAAACCGCCACGTTCAAGTCGACGGTCAGTGCGCGAAGCGAGTGGACGATCGCCATCGCTTCGTCTTCTGCATCGCCGACGCTCATGGATGCCTCCAGCCCTGGTGTGTTGTCTCTCGATTGTCTACTATCTCGATAGTCGAGAGAAAATGGGGGTGGGGAATGGACTTCAATCGCGCATACGACGCCGTACTGACCAAATGGCCGCAAAAACCGCTGGGTGTGGATCTCGCAGGCCGGTTCGGCCGAACGCATGTGAACGTCTGTGGACCTGAAGACTCGCGGCCGTTGATCCTTCTGCCCGGGGGAGGTGCCACTTCGACGGTGTGGTTCGACAACGTTGCGGCGCTGTCGAAATCCCGGCGTGTTTTTGCCGTCGACACCCTGGGCGATGCCGGACTCAGCATTCCCAATGGTGATCCGATGAAGTCCGTCGACGATCTGATCGAGTGGATGGACTCGATAGTCGATTGCACCGGCGCCGACACCGTCGATGTGATCGGACACGACTACGGCGCAATGATTGCGTTGGCCTTTGCGCTGCATCGATCGGATCGTGTCGGGAAACTTGTTCTGCTCGATCCTAATTCGAGTTTCGCCGGCATGAAGGCGGGCTACCTTCTGCGTGCGCTTCCGTTGTTGCTGTCCCCGTCGCGAGCACGCCGAAAGCGACTGTTGGAGTGGGAGACAGGTGAGTTGAGTATCGACTCCGACTGGCTGTCTCTTGTGGAAGTGGGCACTTCGGATCTACCGCGACCCGATCTCGTAGTGCCTCAACGTCCTTCGAAAGAGGACTTGAGCGCACTGGATGTCGAGTTGTTGGTGGTCCTCGCACAGGACGGACGGGTGCATGATGCGGAAACGGTGTCGACGTCGGTGCGGGAGAGGATTCCCGCAGCACGTGTCGAGGTGCTGAAAGATGCTTCACATCACAGTATTCCGATGGTTCCCGCCGATGAACTCAACCGAGTGCTCGTCGACTTCTTGGAGGGCTAGCGGATCAGGGTGCGACGACGCACCCCGGACCGATCGGGGTGGCCGGATTGACATCGACCGTTGTGACCGGCCCGCCCGCGGACGTCTGGTAGGCCATCAGAGAATGTTCGCCGGGTGCGGTCGGAGTCCACAGCGTGACGGCGTGGCCGAGTACAACCGGCAAGGTGAAATAGGGATTGACGGTGTCCCAGATCAATTCCTGCGGGAACATGGTCGACGCCCGGTTCAGGTCGACAATCGAGACGTTCGACTCGTCCAACGCTGCTGTCCTGGCAACCACCAGATACGTGCAGCCCGCCCCGTACGGCGTTGTCGGCCCGCTACTGAGACCCGGAAGGACCGTGACGTCTACTACGTCCGCGGAAGCTGACGTCGCGGAACAGATGGCGGCGCTCGCGCTGATGGCGGCGGCGATCACGGTAGTGCGAGCGATTCGTGAAAGTGTCATACCAGCAGGTCGGTTTTATCTGGATGGGTGTTACAGGCAGACTGATCGGATGCGTGCACTTCATCTTCTTCTGGTCGGCTTCGGTTTCCTGCTGGGGTTCCTGATTATTGTTGTCTCCGGCCTGATCGAGTTGGCGTCCGTCGCCTCCCGAACCGATTTCGCCTTTGTCGGTGACTCCGCCGTGTCGGTTGGTGTTTCCAACGAGGCGATCTACACCGCGATCGCTGCTCCACTGGTGGGTGCGCTGTTGGGCTGGCTGTCAGCTGTCATCGCGACGAGGTTCGGGTGGAGCCTCACTCGTGGGAGTGTCACTCCGGCAAGCGAGTGACCAGGGCATTGCTCTTGCTGGTCCGTGGGATATGAGGAAAGGCCCCGACCTCAACAGAGATCAGGGCCTTCCTTTGTATTGCGCTACTTTTGCACCGAGCTACTTCTTGGAGACGCGGAGCAGCTTCTTGTTCACGAACTCGTCCATTCCCCACGGACCGAGCTCGCGGCCGACTCCGGAGCGCTTGACTCCGCCGAAGGGCAGACCGGGCAACGTCGTTCCGTGCTCGTTGACAAACGCCATTCCCACGTCGAGATCGGCAGCGACCGACCGGGCGGAATCGAGATCGCTGCTCCAGACGGACCCGCTCAGACCGTAGACCGACGAATTGGCAAGTTCCACAGCCTCGCTGGCCGACTTGACCTTGTAGACGACGCCGGCAGGTCCGAACAGTTCTTCGCTGTAAGCCCGCATGTCCGGGGTCACGTCTGCGAGCAACGTCGGCTGAACGTAGGCGCCCGGGCCGTCGATCTTCTTCCCACCGGTGAGCAGCGTTGCTCCCTTGGACACAGCGTCGTCGATCTGCTCGATCAGAGTGTCTGCCGCGCTCTGTGAGGACAGCGGGCCCAGGACGGTGGATTCGTCCAACGGGTCACCGGCAGAAACGGATTCGAAGGACGTCGCCAATTTGCGGGTGAAGTCGTCGTAGAAATCTTCGGTGACGATGAAACGCTTGGCCGCATTGCAGGCCTGGCCGGCATTGGACAGACGCGCCTTGGTTGCGGACTTGACGGTGGCATCCATGTCGTCGGAATCGAGGACGATGAACACGTCCGATCCGCCGAGTTCGAGGACGACCTTCTTGAGATTGCGTCCCGCAGTTTCGGCGACGCTGGTGCCGGCGCGTTCGCTGCCAGTCAGTGACACGCCTTGAACTCGTGGATCGGCGATCATGTCCGCGATCTGCTCGTTGGTCGCGAAGACGTTGACGTAGGCGTCGTCCGGCAATCCGGCTTGTCGCAAGATCTCTTCCATCAGCAGAGCCGACTGCGGACAGTTGGACGCGTGCTTGAGAATGATCGTGTTGCCCAGCATGAGATTCGGTGCCGCGAAGCGGGCGACCTGGTAGTACGGGAAGTTCCACGGCATGACGCCGATCAGGGCACCGATCGGTCGCCGGTACACAACCGACTCCTCGGCCCCGGGAACGTCGAGCCGTTCTTCCTCGAGCAACGCCGGACCGTGGTCTGCGTACCACTGATAGATCGCGGCCGAGAGTTGTACTTCGCCCTTGGCCTCGCGGACCGGCTTACCCATCTCCAACGAGATCATTCGGGCCAGTTCGTCCGCCCGCTCTGTGTACAGTTCGGCGGTCTTGCTCAGGACTGCCGCACGTTGCTGTGGCGCACTGTTGCGCCAGGTCAAGTAGCCGCGATGCGTGTTCGCAAGTGCGGCTTCAACTCCGGCGTCATCCAAAGTATCGAATTCCCTGACGGTTTCACCTGTCGCGGGATTGACTGTTTTGTAATTAGCCATAGTTGTACAACGTGCGGAAGGGGGTCGAAGATTCCCGAAACGCGCAATCACATTGAATCGGCCCAACAGGTTTCGATCAAATCCCGGCTGGGTACCATCTCACGCCACTTTGGGGCGATGGGTGCGTTCGTAGCCCTTGCGGTCGTAGAAACGGGTGGTCACGATGCCGAGTACGACGCCGATCAGTAGACCCACCAACGTCATCCAGACGGCATGCAGCAGCCCTGCCTCACCGCGTGCGCCGAAGAACAGGATCGATCGCGTACCCATGTAGATCTGGTGCATCGGCTCGAATTGCGCCAGCCAGGCATACAACCTGGGGCTGGCTTCGAGGGGGATGGTGCCACCGGACGAGGGCAGCGCGAGGATGACGAACACGAACAGGTTGATCAACATGCCCAACGAGCCGAATGCGGCCATCACCGACATCGCCGTGATGCCGACTGCAGTGATGACCAGCGCGCCGTACTCCCACAATGCAAGCCCGTGAGTGACCGGCATTCCGAGGGCGCGACTGATCCACTGGAACAACGCGGAGACTATGCCGGACAACACGATCATGAACGCCCATTTGACGAGCAGCGTCCGAAACCTGTTGATACCCACAACGTCGTTCTGAACGAAGAGCGGACCGAATTCGGTAGGCGCATATCCGAGCATGCCGTCCACCAAGGAATTGACCACGGTTGCTCCGGTGAATCCCGCAAGGACCAACAGCAGCGCGAAATAGAATGCAACCAAACCGAATCCGGTGCCGTCGGGAAGCGGATCGTGGGCCACCGTGAGTACGTTCACCGGATTTTCGAGCAGCAGGCGGCTCGCTCCTGAGATCTGGGTTCCGGTGCCTCCCGCTTCCAACTGCTGGGTGACCAGGGTGGTGAGTTGCTCGCCCATGTTCTTGTTGACCGAGGCGAGGGCTGTAGTTCCGATCGACTGGACCAGAGATGCGGATACGGAACCGGCGCGCGGATTGGTGTAGATCGTGATGATCGGTTGCTCTACGTCACCGGCGACGACGCTGGCCTCCGCCAGGATGATCGTCCTCTTCGTGAAATCACTGGGAATCACGATCGCGCCGTACAGCGTGCCGGAGTTCAACCGAGATTGGGCTTCGGCGATACCGATCTGCTGCAGGTCGATCTTCTGGTGGTCGATTCCGTTTTCGAGGCCGGCGACGATGTCGTTTCCGAAATTCTTGCGGTCGGCGGGGTCGCCGCCGGGGAGGGTGTCGCCTTCGTCCTGGTTGACCAGGGCGATCGGGAACTGGTCCAGGTGTTTCTTGGGGTCGAGTATTCCGCCCATGTACAGCGCTGCCAGCGCCGACATCAAGAGGGTGACCACTATCAACGGCGTCAACCAGAATCGTGGTGTGTGCATGACGGTGCGGGCAGACGGCTCCGTGTTCTTGCTCATCGTCAGTCGACCGGCTTTCTTTCGCGCGGAGTTCCTCGGGCTGAGCGTAAACGCAAAGGTGCGCCGGGGCAGTCTTTCGATCTGCCCACGGCGCTGGAGACCTGCCCGGCCGGCGGCGGGTCAGCTTGCCGGCAGTCTCATCCGAAAAGGCTGAGAACGGATCGGTAGGGTATGGCCCGCGGCAACCCTGCCGAGACGATTTCGGAGAAACCGTTGACCAACGTGCTGATAGTTGTCCTGATACTCGTAGTGATCGCTGCCGTCGCGTTTGTGGTCCTGCGTGGACGCCAGGGGAAGCCGAATGCTCGCGTGGACCCGCTCGCCGACTATCCCGAGGTGTACGACCCCCACAAGATCGGGGTCGGCGACATCATCACGTACGCGGGTATCGACCACGTTGTTCGAGGGACCATCACGCTCGACGAAGAGGGATACATCTGGCGTGAGCACCTTCTCGACGGGTCGACCGGTCGTCGTTGGCTGACAGTGGAGGACGACGAGGGCGAACTCGAGATGACTCTCTGGATGCGTCGAGAAGGAACCAACCTGGTCCCGAACGGCGACGTCATTCTCGACGACAAGGTTCACCGCAAGATCGAAAGTGGAACGGCGAAGTTCACGGCCGAGGGTACGACGGGTACGGCCCCCTCCGGCTCGATGGAATACGCGGACTACGCGACCGCCGACAAGACCGGGCTGATCGCATTCGAGAAGTGGGCGCGCGGACAGTCGTGGGAGGTTTCCACGGGACGTGCGGTCACCCGCAGCGAACTCACCGTCATCCACTCGGGCCCACCGGAATGAGTCTGTATCGACTCGATGTGGAACCGACCGACGTGAATGCCTCGGCACTGGGGTTGGTGCTGGGAGCCCCCTCGCCGCCGACCCTCGCCGAGTTGGTGATCGAAACTTCCGATGCGACGTTGACACTCGGAGTGCTCGGGGCATCTCACGTGGTGACGGCCCGGGCGTCGGGAAAGGAACTGACCGAGCAGGTTTCGTGCGATGCTCTTGCCGCCGGCGGTGAACCCTTGCCGTCAGTGGAGTCCACGGGAAACTACCGGTTCGAGTCTTCGTCGCTGATCCTGGACCGAGTCGAATTCGATTCGGAAGCTGCATCGTTGAGAGAGTCCGCCGGCCAGGACGGTTGGATCTGCGGATCCTTTCCCGGCGACGACACAGCGTTGACCGCGTTGTGTGGCGTGCGAGACCGCCAGGGGTGGAGTTGGCAGAGTTGGCATTTGTACCCGGGGGAGGGGACAGGAGTGATCGTGAAGACGCGCAGTAGGTGGCGCCCGTGAGGGGGCGGACGTGGTTTGCTCCGGTGATGGTGGCAGCCGCAATTATGTTGTCGGCGTGCGGTGGTGGAGCCAAAGACTTCATCGCGGACAACTATTCCAAGACGTCCCAGGATGGCGACGTCGTGTTGTACTCGTCGAAAGATCCAGTGGGCACGACCGTCTCACGGATTGTCGACGCGGACGAACCAGCGGCGCGAAGTGCTGACGGCGGCAACGAATACCTGCGCTACGACGATGACATCGTCACTGTCAGTTCGGCTTCGGGCGGTGGCAGCACCATCAAGGTAGAGGACATCGACGGCACGTATCGCAGCGGCGGATACGCGTACCTGGGACCGGGCTTCAACCCGGGATCCCCGGCGGGTGGAAGTAGTGGCAGCGGCGGCTCGGGTAGTGCCAAATGACGGTAGTGCTCAATGAGAAGGAGAACGGCGTGACGAACATCTTTGCATCCACTTCCGTCGAGATCGGAACGGTGGATCCGGCATTGCTCGTCGGGGGCGTTCTCGGCACCCTCGCCTACTTCGTCGTCGGCGTAGCGGTTCTGGCGACGGGATTCCTGGTCCTCGACCTTATGACACCCGGAAATCTCCGCCACCAGGTTTACGTCGACAAGAACCCGAACGCTGCGATTCTGTTGGCTTCCAACCATCTTGCGCTGGCGATCATCGTGGTGACGGCAATCCTGACCAGTTCGGACGGCTTTGCCCAGGGACTCGCCGACTCCGCGGTGTACGGACTGTTCGCGATCGTGTTGCAAGCGATCGCGCTGCGTTTGATGAACGCATTTCTTCCCGGCAAGTTGGTTGCACTGGTGCAGGATCCGAAGATGTGCGGCGCCGCGTGGGCGGTGGGTGTGAGCTTGTTGTCCATCGGTTTGGTGAACGCCGCAGCGCTCACCTGATGGTTGCCGCTGATCGCGATGTGAAAGTTGCCGAGCGTTCGACGATGCTCGGCTCACGCGCACGCGTGCTTCTCCTTGCGGCTGTTGCCGCGTGCGCGGCGTGCGGCCTGATCTACGAGCTGGCCCTGTTGACGCTCAGCGTGAGTCTGACCGGCGGCGGCATCACCCAGACGTCGTTGATCGTCGCGGGATTTGTTGCGGCGCTGGGTATCGGAGCGCTGGCCGCCAAACCGCTGTTGGGGCATGCGGCCATCTCGTTTGTGACCGTCGAAATCCTGCTCGGGCTGATCGGCGGATTCAGTGCCGTCACGCTGTACGTGACCTTCACGTTCTTCGGTTCCAGCGCAGCAGTTCTGGTGGCTGCGACCGCGCTGATCGGTATCCTCGTGGGTGCCGAAGTGCCTCTGCTGATGACGCTGTTGCAGTCCGGTCGCAGCGACAACGACGCACAGAGCACCGGAAAGGTATTGGCCAACCTCAATGCAGCCGACTATCTCGGCGCGCTGATCGGCGGCCTCCTGTGGCCGTTCGTATTGTTGCCGTGGGCGGGCATGATTCGCGGCGCCGCACTCACCGGCATGATCAATCTCGTGGCTGCGGCAGTTGTCGCGCTGATACTTCTTCGGTGGCAGCTCAGCCTGCGTGCACGATTGATCGCCGTCGTCGCAATGCTGTTGGCGGCGAGCTTGATCGGGTGGCTGCTGATCGCGGCCTCGGACATCGAGACCACGTCGAGGCAGCGGCTCTACACCGATCCCGTGGTGGCCGCCGAGCGATCGGTGTACCAGGAAATCGTCGTCACCGAGCGGGGAAACGACGTGCGACTGTTCCTCGACGGAGACCTGCAGTTCTCCAGTGTCGACGAGCATCGGTATACCGAGTCGCTGGTGTATCCGGCCCTGGTCAACGACCCGCGGCGCGTGCTGATTCTGGGCGGAGGTGACGGCCTCGCTGCACGAGAAGTGCTGCGAATGAACAGCGTCGAGCAGATAGTTCAGGTGGAACTCGATCCGGCAGTCATCGAGTTGGCCAACACGCGTCTTCGTGATCTGAACGCGGGAGCACTCGAGGATCCACGGGTGGACGTCGTACTCGACGACGCGTTTCGGTGGTTGCGCGAGCGTCCGGATCCAGGCTTCGATGCGGTCATCGTCGACCTCCCGGATCCTGACACCCCCGCACTTGGCCGCTTGTATTCGATGGAGTTCTACGGACTTGCCGCTGCCGCGATGAATCCGGGCGGGCTGATGGTCGTCCAGTCCGGCAGTCCGTACTCGACGCCGGATGCGTACTGGAGAACGGTGTCGACGGTATCGGCTGTCGGACTGAGCGTCTCGCCCTATCACGTTTTCGTGCCGAGCTTCGGTGACTGGGGATACGTGCTCGCGCAAAGAGGTTCCACGCCGCCCGAGCTTCGTCTGCCCGCTGATGTGCCGAACCTGCGGTTCCTCGACGAGCCCACCCTTGCGTCGGCCTCGGTGTTTCCTCGCGATCGCCCGAGGCGGGAAATGGAGCCGTCAACACTCGACCGACCGCGCATCGTCGACGATATGCGCAAGGGCTATGAACGCTGAACTCCCGACCGAGTAGCTTGAATCGAGACTCTCGGCCACGACGGAGGTACGGATGACTGTTCGGAGCGAGGAGCACGCACCGGGAGTCCGGTTGCTCACGATGGATCGCCAGGAGAGGCGCAACGCGCTCGACCCCAAGACTTACCGCGAACTGACGAACGCGATCCGGGAGTCTGACGACGATGACGCAGTGCGGGTTTCGGTGCTGACGGGCGCCGGTGGTGTCTTCACCAGCGGCAACGACATCGGAAGTTTCCAGGACACTGCCGGGAGAGACGGCGGCGAGGCCAAAGACCTGCTGATCGCACTCGTCACCGCACGCAAACCGATTGTCGCAGCGGTCGAGGGGTTTGCAGTCGGAATCGGCACCACGATGTTGTTGCACTGCGACTTGGCATTCGCGGGGCGAGGTACACGATTCCGATTGCCGTTCGTTCCGCTCGGGCTCTCGCCCGAGGGCGGATCGAGTTACCTGTTGCCGCAGATCGCGGGGCTCAAGCGGGCAACGGAACTACTGATGCTCGGAGAAATGTTCGGGGCGGAGGAGGCTGCCGAAGCCGGCCTGATCAATCGCGTTGTGGAGGCCGAGACCGCGCTCGACGTGGCATTGGAGCGCGCGGTGCGCATTGCAGACTCCCCGGCTGAATCGGTGACGCTGACGAAGATGCTCCTCCGCCGCCCACATCTCGATGCCCTGCTGGAAACCATCGACGTGGAGTCGGATCATTTCGCGAGACGGCGGCGATCCGACGAAGCGCAAGAAGCCTTCGCAGCTTTCATGAAGAAGAGGTGACCGAAATGAATGGTGCACAATCGCTTATCCAGAGCTTGGTCGACTCGGGTGTCGAGGTGTGCTTCGGCAATCCCGGAACGTCCGAGATGCATTTTGTTGCCGCACTCGATTCCGTTCCCCAGATGCGTGCGGTACTCGGCTTGTTCGAGGGCGCCGTCACCGGTGCCGCGGACGGGTACGCGCGTATCGCCGGAAAGCCTGCCGCGACGCTGCTTCATCTCGGCCCCGGAATGGCGAACGGACTGGCGAACCTTCACAACGCGCGCCGCGCCCACACCCCCATCGTGAACATCGTCGGGGACCACGCGACCTACCACCACGGTTTCGACGCTCCACTCGAATCGAATATCGACGCGCTGACCGAGTGGCTGGAGGGATGGAGTCGACGTTCCGACTCCACCGCGACCGTCGGTAGCGATGCGGCCGACGCCGTTGCCGCCTCCATGGATCCGCCCGGACGCATTGCCACACTTGTCCTCCCCGCCGACGTCTCGTGGAGCGAAGGTGGAGTTCTTGCGGGTCCTCGAGACAAACCGGGGCGGGCGGAAGTAACTGCAGCACAGATCGACTCGGTGGTAGGCGCGCTCAATGCCGAGGGGCGCGCCACGCTACTGCTGGGCGGCGTAGCGTGTTCCGAAGCCGGACTGCGCGCCGCTTCCCGAATTGCAGTCGCGACCGGTGCACAGATTCTGGTCGAGACCTTTCCGGCCAGGCTTCAACGCGGTGCGGGACTACCGTCATTCGAGCGCTTGGGATACTTCGCCGAGCACGCCACCGAACAACTTCGCGGAACAACTCAGCTCGTCCTGGCCGGCGCGGTTTCGCCGGTCTCGTTCTTTGCGTATCCCGGAAAACCGAGCGATCTGGTCCCGGACGGCGCCGCGGTGACAACGCTGGCGAATGTCAGCGACGATGTTGTCGGCGCGTTGGAAGCAGTGGCGGAACTCGTGGCACCCGGAGTGGAACCCGTTCTGCAGGAGGCAAATCGGCCGTCGCTGCCGAGCGGGCCTCTCGACGTGCGAAATTGGGCCGACGTGATCGGGGCCCTGCTGCCGGACGACTCCATCATCTCCGACGAGGCGGCCACTTCCGGTTGGGCGATCCCGATTGCCCTTGCCGGAGCGCCGCGCCACGACGTGCTCACGCTCACCGGAGGTGCCATCGGCCAGGGCATCCCGGTGGCGACGGGCGCCGCTGTGGCAGCGCCGGAGCGGCCGGTGATCAATCTCGAAGCCGACGGAAGCGCGATGTACACCATCACGGCGTTGTGGACGCAGGCGCGAGAACAGTTGAACGTCACGACGATTCTGCTCAACAATCGCGCGTACGCCATTCTGCGTGGCGAACTGCAACGAGTCGGCGCAGAAGGTGGCGGCGTCGTCGCACAGTCGATGTTGGATCTGTCGTCTCCGAACATGGACTACGTCAAGATCTCCGAGGGGTTGGGAGTGCCCGCGTCGCGGGCGAACACAGCGGAGGAGTTGGCCGAACAGTTTGCCGCAGCGCTGGCGGAACCCGGCCCGCATCTCATCGAGGTCATGCTGCCTCCGCCGTCGTGATTTCGACCTCGAATCGATCGTCGATCGTGCATTCAACTGGAGGTTTTCGGTGCTAGCTGCGATCGGTCTGTCTCTTCCGATTGCCCTCGGCTTGCTTTTCGTCTCGATGCCCATGGCGGTGATCGTGCTCGTCATGATCACCGCTGGAGCACATCGAGGGGCGGCATCTTTTCTACTCGGGTGGGTCCTCGGAATCTCGGCAGTCGTTGCGGTGACGATCGTGATCGCGGACTATTCGTTTGCGGAGTCGGAGTCGTCGCAGACTTCGGTGTGGTCGAGCGTCGTACGAATCGTGTTGGGGCTCGTTCTGTTCGGATTGGCGTACAAGCAGTGGCGAGCGCGTCCGAGGGACGGAAGTGATCCGACAGTTCCGAAGTGGATGAAGAGCATCGACGGCTTGACTCCGCGGAAGGCGTTCGGGTTGGCGTTCTTGTCCGCGGCGGTCAATCCCAAAAATGCAGCGCTGGCAGTATCCGGTGCGGCCACTATCGCGGTCGCCACGAATGTTGTTGCCCAACAGATTGTTGCCGCGGTGATCTTCACGGTCCTCGCGAGCGTCGGCATCGCGTCGCCGATCCTGGTCAAGGTGTTCTCCGGCAAGCGAGCCGACGAGATCCTCGCATCAGCGAAGTCATGGATGACCGCGAACAACGCAGTGATGATGGCGGTCATCCTGGCAATCCTCGGTGCGACCGTGCTGGGCGAGGGGCTCAGTGGACTGCAATAAGTCGCCTACCATTGGCGGGTGACTGATTTCGACGACGAAACCGCTGGTTCCGACGCTGCTGGTTCCATTGCCTCCGCTGCTTTGGCTGTTCTGCGCGAGCAAGGCCCGCTGAGTCTCGAAGAGTGGGCGACCCATCTCGAGGAGTACGGAACTGCGACCGAGTTGGCCGACGTGCTCGAGTATCTGTCCGAACCGATGCTCGGGTACCTGCCCAACGGAAAGTACGTCGCCCTCGACACGGTCCTCGAAGGGCTCGTGTTCACTCACCGGCTAAGCGAGCTCGAGATTGCGTCCGACGTCCTCGACGCGAGCCCCGATCTGGAACCGATCTTGGCATTCGGCGACGGCGAGGACGGGGCGATCCGGGTGGCCCTGGCGGAAGAAGCAGCCGTGGAACGTGGCGCTGCTCCCTTCCGGAGTCGACGAGTTGTGGTTCTTCCAGCCGGAACCCTCGGCGAGTGCGCCGACGGTGATCTCATCGGCCTGGCAGTCGAAGACGGAAGACTTGCGTTTCGTCTGGTCGAGATCGAGGACGAACCCGATCTTGCTCCGGCGCTCGGCGAACTCTTCGAGGAGGACGGAGTCGAGGCCCTGGATTCGGTGTGCTGGCAACTCCTGCTCGAGGATCCGTCTCTCTTCACGGTTCCTGTTGCGCCGCTGGGTGAGATCTTCGAGGCGGCAGGTTACGAGCACGAGCGTGAACTACTGGCTCGGCGGGGATTCGACTTCGATGCCTACGACCTGCAGATTCGGACAGCTTTGGTCGCCAGTACCTACGACCTGACCCACGACGAGGCCGTCGCTGCTGTTGCATTTGTCGATCTGGCGGACCGCGGATACACCGATGCCGTCATCGCCGACTTCGACATCGTGGACTGGGCTCGCCGTCACGTCAGCGCCGCCCCGGACTTCTTTGTCTCACTGGCAGATCCGGGTGCTGCAGTGGCCGTGTTCGATCTCGGATTTCGGAATCAGGACCCGGTGACCGACGCAATCCTCGAAGCGCTTGCCTCCGAACTGGCCGAGCGAGGGCCACGGTCGGTCAGGGCGGCGGCTCATTGGCTCGCCGGTAAGGCCGTCGATCGGCTGGGGCGCGTCCTCGAAGCGGAGGCGCACTACGAGAAAGCGCTCCTTGCCGAATCCGGTTGGGGTCCGGCCTTGTTCGAGCTGGCTCAGTTCGCGTCGGACCGCGGCGACGCGACCCGGGCGCTGTCACTGCTCGGGCGGATCGACGGCGGAAGTGAAGAGAATCTCTACGCCGTACTGCAGGACTTCGTCCCAGCCGATCACCCGGAACTCGGGCGAAACGACAAGTGTTGGTGCGGTTCCGGCCGCAAGTACAAGGTCTGCCACCTCGGAAAGGCCGATGAATCGGTCAAGGCAGATGGTCGCTGGTTGTACAAGAAGGCGTGCCTGTTTGCGTTTGCCTCCGAATTCGTCGACGTCGTGACCGGGCTCGACGATCTCGAAAACGCGAATCTCTCCGAGGACGAACTGATCGCCGCCACGATCTTCGACGGCTCGGCACTGGACGTGGCTCTGTTCGAGGGTGGGATCTTTGCCGACTTCCTGGCCAGACGCAGCGAACTACTTCCCGAGGCGGAAGTAGTGACAGCCGCACAGTGGCTCGGGGTCAGGAGGTCGGTGTACGAGGTGATCGAAACTTCCGACACCGGCGTCGTGCTGCTCGATCGTGTGTCCGAGGAAACCGTCACCGTTGTTCACCCGGTCGAAGTAAAGCCCGGCGACCTGATCAGTGCCAGGCTCCTGACGGCCCCCACTGGCGCGCTTGCGGTGGGCGTAGTCGTCATGTCCTCGGAATCGCAGGCTGCGAGGGTACTCGAGGTTCTCGCTTCCGAGGAACTCGACGCCGAAGAACTGGTCCGCGAGTCGCGTGGAGGCGCCGATCACTCGACCGATGACCGGTGACGATGTATCGAGTCGACCCCGTTAAAGTTGGATAGGTGAACGAACCGATGGATGCCAATGACTTGATCGCCGAAGCCGCGATGGAGTTGTTGCGTGAGCACGGCCCGCAGACAGCGGCGGACTGGGGCACCCTGTTGGCCGATGCCGGCCACGGTACAGCCGACGACATGGCCGAATTCGTCGAGTACGTCGAGGACCCACTGCTCGGCTACTTGAGTGAGGAGCGGTACGCCGCACTCGACACGTTGTTCGAGCATCGAGTGCTGACCCATCGGCTCACCGAAGCCGAAATAAAGTCCGGCGTTCTCGACGCGAACCCTGATCTGATGATGCTGCGGGTGTTCCTCGATCGTGACGACGACGAGATTCATGGCATCAGCGTCGTGCACCGCGGGATCGACGACGACCTGTTGGCTGATCGTGGGATCGAAGATCCGGAGTTCCCGCACGACGAGGGTTTTCTCCTCGACACCGATACTCTCGCCGAATGTTCTGCGGGCGATTTGATCGGATTGTTCGTCGCTGACCGTGAGCTGACGCTCTGCACCATCCCCGAGGTACTGGATCCCGCACCCGGATTCGGCGAGAGCCTGGGGACGGTCCTCGCAGACATCGGTGCTGACACCCTCGATGCCATTGTCTGGCAATTGATGCTCGACGAGCCGTCGCTGTTCCGTCAGCCCACCGCACCGCTGGGCGAAATGCTCGAGGCGGCAGGTTACGTCCGCGACGGTGATTACGTTGCGGTCGACGGATTCGATTTCGAGGCATACCACCTGGCGAACCGAGCCCGCATGCTCGAGGTTCGGGAGAACCTGCACCCGGAAGAAGCCGCCTCGGTGATTGCCTTCGTCGATGTGGTCATGGCCGCGAAAGCCGAAGCCGTCGAGGATGTCTCGGACTGGGCGCGCAAGCAGATCAAGGAGGATCCGCAGACCTTCGCCGGCATCGCCGAGCCGCCCGCGGCTGCGGCAGCGTTGGAGCTGTTGTCCGAACTCGACGATCATGATTCCGTATTGCATTCTGTTGCAACTGCTCTCGCCGAGAAAGGGTCGCGTCGTGTCAAGCCGGCAGCGCATTGGCTGGCAGGCAAGGCTTCGGATCGTCTCGGCAAGATCCTTGTCGCTGAGGCGTCGTACGAAACGGCGCACGATCTCGATCCCGACTGGACTCCCGCGATCTTCGATCTGGCACTACTGGCGGCCGATCGCAGCGACGTGACCCGCGCGCTGGCACTTCTCGGCCGGATCGAGGGTGGCGAGTCCGAGGTTCTGCACGAGGTTCTTCAGCGCTATGCCCCGGCCGAGCACCCCGAACTCGGCCGAAATGACAAGTGCTGGTGCGGTTCCGGTCGCAAGTTCAAGGTCTGCCATCTGGGCAAGTCCGAGGTGACGTTCGATGATCGGGCCAACTGGCTCTACGTCAAGGCTCAGTTGTTCTCGCGCACACCGGAGTACTTCGACGCCGTGTTCGATCTTGCGCTCATCCGTGCCGAGCAGTTCAACAGCGAAGAAGCACTGACGTTGGCCGTCGAAGGCGGATTGGCCGTCGACGCTGCCTTGTTCGATGCGGGTATTTTCGCGGCATTTGTCGAGCGGCGCGGAGAACTGTTGCCTGCCGACGAACGCGAACTGGCCGATCAGTGGTTGTCGATTCCGAGCTCGGTGTACAAGGTCGCCTCGACGGAACCGGGGCAGTCGGTCACTCTCAGTGACGTCCGCAACGGGCATCTGGTGAAGGTCACGGACGAGTGGGGCTCAGTCAATCTCGAGCCGGGCACGCTCGTCTGTGCACGCGTTCTCCCCGCCGGCTCCACGATGCGCACCTTCGGTGGCATCGAACCGCTTGCAGCAGAGGACAAGAAGGAACTGATCCAACTGATCGAGTCGGTGGATACCGAACCCGGTCAGCTGGTGGAGTTCCTCAGCCGCGGCCTTGCCGGTGCGCCTTTCCGGTAGCGTGCACTACCAAAAAGGCGCACGGGGCCGGAGGCCTCAGGGCGTGACCTGAGCCAACATCATCTGCTCGAAACCCTCACCGTACGGCGGGAGCATTCCCCATTCACCGCGCGGGTCATGCTGCGCTGCTTCGAATACCGTTCGGGCGTGACTGAACTCGAGGAAACCCTCGCGGCCGTGGTAGTGCCCGATACCCGAAGCTCCGACGCCGCCGAAGGGTGCGTCGCTCAGGCCCGGGTGTGACATCGCGTCGTTGATGGTGACGCCGCCCGAGACGGTGCGTTCGAGTACGGATTCCTTCTCGTCCAGGTCGGTTCCGAAGTAATACAGCGCCAACGGTTTCGGCCGTGAGTTGATGTCGGCGACGACGCTGTCGAGTTGGTCGTACGGCAGGATCACGACGGCCGGTCCGAAGATCTCCTCCTTCATGATCTGCGCGTCGGTCGGAGGGTCGACCACGATTCGCAGTGGGCGGCGACGAGTGTCTGCGGAGAGTTCTTCGTCGGGAACGGTGATGATTCGTGCCCCACGCTCTTCCGCGTCCGCGATGTACCCCTCGATGCGTGCGAGGTGACGATCGCTGACTATCGAGACCATGTCTTTGTTGTCGGCGATCGTGGGGAACAGTCCGGTGAACTGATCGGTGAACGCGTCGATGAACGCTTCTGTGTTCTCGCGCGGGACGTAGATCAGGTCGGGAGAGACGCAGAGTTGGCCGGCATTGGTCGACTTCGCGATGGCCAAACGTGATGCAGCAGAGCTGATATCGGCACTGCGGCTCAAGACGCTCGGTGACTTGCCGCCGAGTTCGAGGGTGACCGGCACCAGGTTCTTCGCAGCATTGGCCATGACCAGCTTTCCGACGGTTGTGCTGCCGGTGAAGACGAGGTGGTCGAAAGGCAGCGACGTCAGCAGATCAGCGACCTCCGGTCCACCTGTCACCACCGCGACCTCCACGGGGTCGAGCGTTCGACGCGCCGCCTCGGCCAGGACGGCCGCAGTGTTCGGCACGATCTCCGACGGTTTGAGAACGGCGCGATTTCCCGCTCCGAGGGCGCAGGCGAGCGGGCTCAGGAGGGTGAAAAGGGGAGCATTCCAGGTTCCGATGATGCCGATCGAACCCTTCGGCTGGTACGACACGTACGCCGTGGCACCCAGCTGATCCTGCATCGCCCCGGTGGCTCTCGGTGAGCGAATCATCCACTCTTCGAGCGAATCACGAACGTGCTTGAGTGAAACCATGGATCCCAGAACATCATTCATCACCGAGTAGGCCGGGATTCGGCCGCCGAAGTCTTCGTTGATCGCTTCGGTCAGATCCTTGTGGTTTGCCACCAGAAGATCGACGACGCGTTGGATGCGCTCGCGTCGTGTCTGCGCGGACGGAAGACCAGCGGCGCGAGTTGCTTCCTGCTGGGCCCGCAGAATCTCTTCGAGATCGGTGGTGACGGCGGCATCGGTGCTCATGGGCACTCCTCGTAGTGGCGAAGTATTGACCGGACCGTATCGACGCGGCGCGAACAGATGCCCCTTTCGTCTCGTTGACCGGGACGGATTCGATTGGTAGAGAGAACACATGTCGCAGACACAGGTAGAAGACACTGCAGTGAAGATTTCCGTCGAGGAGTCGGTGGGACTCGGATTCCTGACGCTCGATCGGCCGGCGCGGCGCAATCCGCTCTCGGCGGAGACCATGCGCGAGGTGACGGCTGCCCTTCTCGAATTGTCTGCAGACGAGCGCGTGCGGGTCGTGATCGTGCGCGCCGAAGGCCCGGTGTTCTCCGCCGGCCACGATCTGACGGAGATGATCGGGAGAACCCTCGAAGACGAGCGGGCGATCTTCGACGGCTGTACCGAGATGATGGAGACCGTACAGCGGATTCCGCAGCCGGTGATTGCCGCAGTACAGGGCCCGGCTATCGCGGCGGGCTGCCAACTGGCCGCGTCGTGTGATCTGGTTGTTGCTGCGTCGAACGCTGTCTTCGGTACTCCCGGCGTCAAGATCGGACTGTTCTGCTCGACGCCCATGGTGGCCCTGAGCAGGGCAGTAGGGCGCAAGCGCTCGATGCAGATGTTGCTCACCGGGCAGACGATCGACGCCGACACCGCTGCGGACTGGGGTCTGGTGAACTTCGTCGTCGCGCCCGAAGGCCTGGACCGAGAGGTGCGCGAACTGGCCGCCAAGATCACGACGGCCAGCCCCCTGACGGTGAAGATCGGTAAGCAAGCGTTTTATCACCAGATCGATCTGCCGCAAGCCCAGGCGTACGAGGCGATGGCGGAAACGATGGCAACCAATGCCGTGACCTGCGACGCTCAAGAAGGTATGCAAGCTTTTGTGGACAAGCGAAAGCCTGAATGGCGCAATAAGTAACGATCGCTCTTCCGGATTAGTTGGACGTCCTATAACCTGAGCGAATGAGCCTGGATCCACGCACCAACACCGTCGACGGAGTGCTTCGGCGCTCGGCAGCCAAGTACCCCGACCGCGTAGCCGTCGTCTTCGAAGATCGCACTCGCACCTACCGCGAACTCGACGACGCGGTGACGCGGGTCGCGGCCCACTTGCTCGGTCTGGGCCTCGAACACGGCGACCGCGTCGCGGCATACGGAACCAACTCCGACGCCTATGCAATCGGATTCCTTGCCTGTGCGCGAGCAGGTTTGGTGCATGTTCCGGTCAATTACGCACTCAAGGGGGAGGAACTCCGGTACCTCGTGGCGCAGTCAGGCGCCCGCGCGGTGTTGGTGGATCCGGCATTGGCGTCGACGCTCGACTCGGTTCGCTCCGACCTCGATCTCGACCACGTGATCGCACTGCGGGACGCGGAACTGTCGGTGGTCACGATCAGCGAGGCCGGCGAGGTGCCTGTTTTCGAACCGCGTGCGACGTCGACGGATCTGGCGCAACTGCTGTACACCTCGGGCACAACCTCGAAGCCCAAGGGCGCCATGATGTCTCATAGCGCACTGGTTCACGAGTACGTGTCCTCGGTGATCGCGCTCGGGCTCGACAAGAACGACAACCCGCTGATCTGCATGCCGATGTACCACTCCGCGGGCATGCACGTCTTCATGCTGCCGTACCTGTCCGTCGGTGCGACGGTCAGTCTGATGCAGGCGCCGGACATCCCGGAGATCCTGCGCCGCGTCGAAGCAGAAAAGATCGGATCGCTGTTCCTGGCCCCGACCGTGTGGGTACCGTTGGCCAACCATCCGGACCTCGAGACCCGCGATCTGTCCTCGCTCAAGAAGGCGCAATACGGCGCCTCGATCATGCCGGTCACGGTGCTCAATCGTCTGCGTGAGCGTTACCCGGACATCGGCTTCTACAACTGCTTCGGCCAGTCCGAAATCGGTCCGCTGGCAACAGTTCTCCAGCCCGGCGAGCATGCTGATCGTCCGTCTTCTTGCGGGCGAGCGGTGTTCTTCGTCGAAACCCGTGTCGTCGACGCCGACGGAAACGACGTTGCCGACGGTGAGTCCGGTGAGGTTCTCTACCGCTCACCGCAGCTGTGCAACGGCTACTGGGAAAATCCGGAAGCCACCGCCGAGGCCTTCCGCGACGGCTGGTTCCATTCGGGCGATCTCGTCGTGCGGGACGAAGAAGGGTTCATCACGGTCGTCGACCGAATCAAGGACGTCATCAACACCGGCGGCATCCTGGTGGCGTCGCGCGAGGTCGAAGATGCGGTCTACACACACCCGGCTGTGGCAGAAGTTGCCGTGATCGGTACGCCCGACGAGAAGTGGATCGAGGCCGTCACCGCGATCGTCGTGCTCAAGGACGGCAACGACGAGTTGACGCCTGAGGCGTTGATTGCCCACGTCAAGGAGCGAATTGCCCCGTTCAAGGTCCCCAAGCACGTGCGTTTCGTGGCCGAACTCCCGCGAAATCAGAGCGGAAAGCTGCTCAAGCGGGAACTGCGCACCGTCTGACACCTGCTATAGGTTCTGCCTTACCTTCGGTTCGTTTTCAGGTCTTTGACTCCGATTGCCTCACGGTATTGACTTCGGAGGACGGCATGGACTTCGGAAACAGCAAGGTGAGTGGTGGGAATGCAGGTCGATGCAGATGACTTCGCAGATATCTTGGCGACTGCGCGGGAGTTCATCCGTAAGGAAGTAGTTCCGCGTGAGCAGGAGATTGCCGACACCGACGCCATTCCTGAGGACATACGCAAGAAGGCCGCAGCCATCGGGCTGTTCGGCTACGCGATTCCTCAGGAATGGGGTGGGCTCGGACTCGACCTCACCCAAGACGTCGAACTGGCAATGGAATTCGGCTACACGTCCCTGGCGCTGCGTTCGATGTTCGGTACCAACAACGGAATTGCCGGGCAGGTGCTGGTCGGCTTCGGTACCGACGAGCAGAAGGCTCAGTGGCTCGAGCGCATCGCCTCCGGCGACGTCGTGGCTTCCTTTGCTCTCACCGAACCCGGCGCGGGCTCAAACCCGGCCGGCCTTCGGACCAAGGCCGTTCTGGACGGATCCGAATGGGTGATCGACGGCAACAAGCGGTTCATCACCAATGCTCCACTGGCACAGCTGTTCGTGGTGTTCGCGCGCACTCGCCCGGCGGATTCCGATGGTCCGGGAATTGCAGTCTTCCTGGTTCCGGCTGACACGCCAGGAGTCACAGTTGGTCCCAAGGACAAGAAGATGGGTCAGGAAGGTGCCTGGACCTCCGAGGTCACCTTCGACAACGTCCGGGTTCCCGAGTCGGCCCTCGTCGGTGGCGACCAGGACACCGGATACCGCGCAGCGATGACGTCTCTCGCGCGCGGACGAGTCCATATCGCGGCGCTCTCGGTGGGAGCAGCACAGCGAGCGCTCGACGAATCTGTCGCGTTCTCCGTGGTCACGGAACAGGGCGGCACCGCTATCGGTGACTTCCAGCTGGTTCAAGCGATGCTGGCTGACCAGCAGGCCGGTGTCATGGCCGGGCGTGCGATGGTGCGTGAGGTGGCTGCGCGGTACGTCAGCGGTGAGGATCGACGTCTCGGCCCCTCGGCGGCAAAGCTTTTCTGCACCGAGATGGTGGGCAAGGTCGCGGATCTCGCCGTGCAGATCCACGGTGGCAACGGGTACATGCGCGGTGTGCCGGTCGAACGCATCTACCGTGAAGTTCGCCTGTTGCGCCTGTACGAGGGAACCAGCGAGATCCAGCGACTGATTCTCGGCGGTGGGCTCGTGGCGCAAGCGAAAAAGCAAAACCAGCGCTGACACCTTTACCTCACGAGCTTTAACCTCACGAACGGAGTGGACATGGGATTGTTGGACGGCAAGGTTGCGGTAGTGACCGGCGGAGCGCAGGGCATCGGGCTCGAAATTGCGCGCACCTTCATCAAGGAAGGTGCGACCGTCGTTCTCGGCGACATCAACGAAACCGTCGGAACGGCTGCGGTCGCCGAACTCGGTGGAGAGTCGGTCGCCCGTTTCGCTTCCTGCGACGTGCGTGATTCCGGACAGGTCGAGGCCATGCTCGATCTGGCCGAAAGTGCTTTCGGTCCAGTCGATGTCATGGTCAACAACGCCGGCATGACGCGCGACGCCACGATGCGGAAGATGACCGAGCAGGACTTCGACGACGTGATCGCCGTTCACCTCAAGGGCGCCTGGAACGGAACACGCGCTGCCGCAGCCCGCATGCGCGAGCGTGAGACGGGCGCAATCGTGAACATCTCGTCGATCTCCGGCAAGGTGGGCATGCTCGGGCAGACCAACTACTCGGCCGCCAAGGCCGGCATCGTCGGTCTGACGAAGGCCGCGGCAAAGGAGGTCGCGTTCAAGAACGTTCGCGTCAACGCCGTTCAGCCCGGACTTGTCCGCACGGCGATGACCGAGGCAATGCCCGAACGGATCTGGAACGAGAAGCTTGCCGAGATCCCGATGGGGCGTGCGGCCGAGCCCTCGGAGGTTGCTTCGGTTGTACTGTTCCTCGCGAGCGAACTCTCGAGCTACATGACGGGCACGGTTCTCGAGATCACCGGCGGCCGCCACATCTGATCCGTCCTGTTCGAGTGCAAGAATTCAGAGTGTAAAACTTCTGGGTGTAAAACTTCTGGGGTGACTACTGACATGGGACAGCCGAACTCGGATCTTCCGCTCGACGGAATCACCGTGGTTGCACTCGAACAGGCGGTGGCGGCACCGCTCGCCACCAGGCATCTCGCGGACATGGGTGCGCGGGTGATCAAGATAGAACGCGTCGGCGAGGGCGATTTTGCGCGTCACTACGACCGGGCGGTTCATGGTCAGGCGTCACACTTCGTGTGGCTCAACCGTTCCAAGGAATCGATCGCTGTCGACGTGAAGTCGGAATCCGGCCGGCAAATCGTTCTCGATCTTGTCGCGCGAGCCGATGTGTTCCTACAGAATCTGGCACCTGACGCAGCTGCGCGACTGGGGTTCGGCGCGGAGGAACTGCGCGAGAAATTCCCACAGCTCATCGTGATCGACATGTCCGGATACGGCAGTGCCGGCCCACGGCGTGAGCGCAAGGCGTACGACATGCTGGTCCAAGCCGAGACCGGAATGATCTCCGTGACAGGCACACCGGAGACGGCCACCAAGACGGGTATCCCGGTCTCGGACATCGCCGCTGGAATGTACGCGCTGACTTCGATTCTGAGCGCCCTGTTCCGTAGAGAGCGAACGGGTAAGGGAGCGCTCGTCGAGGTCTCGATGTTCGATTCCACCGTCGAGTGGCTCGGGCATCCGATGTACATGAAAATGTATGCAGGAAAGCAGATTCCGCGGGTCGGGCTCGGCCATGCGGCGATCGTTCCCTACGATTCGTATCCCACGGCCGACGGCGAGATCCTGATCGGCGTCCAGAACGATCGTGGATGGCGTGCACTGATGGTGGACGTGTTCGAGCGAGAGGATCTGGTCGACCATCCGCGCTTTTCCACCAACATCGTGCGCGTCGAAAATCGCGTCGAGGTAGACGAATTGGTGGGTTCCCTGACTCGTCTGTATTTGACGGCAGATCTGGATCAACGCCTTGCCGCCGCCGGTGTCCCGGCCGCTGCACTCAACGACATGGCAGGTCTACTGGAACATCCGCAGTTGGAGAAGCGTGCCAGGTGGAGGTCCGTGGGCACCGAAAACGGACCGATCGATGCCGTGCTGCCTCCGATGACGTACTCGGACGTCGAAATGCGCATGGGTGACGTTCCGGCCCTCGGCCAGCAGACGGATTCTCTACTGGCCGAGTTGGGGCGTACGGGTGACCAGATCGCGGACCTTCGCCGCGACGGATCGATCGGTTAACGCTTCTAGCGTCGCAGGTTCTCGAACACCGCTGCAATCCCTTGTCCGCCACCGATACACATGGTCTCGATCCCGTACCGTCCCTGGCGCCGGTCGAGTTCGCGCAGCAGATTGGCGAGGATCCGCCCACCGGTGGCACCGACAGGATGTCCGAGCGAGATCCCGGAACCGTTGACGTTGAAGCGCTCCTGGATGTCCTGCGCGCTCAATCCCCAGGCCTTGGCGCACGCGAGAACCTGTGCGGCGAATGCCTCGTTGACTTCGATGAGGTCGATGTCGTCGAGCGACAGATCGACACGGGAGAGAGCTTTCGCCACGGCAGGCACCGGTCCGATACCCATTCGGTTCGGCTCCACACCCGCCACACCCCAGCTGACCAGTTTCGCGAACGGTCGCAGGCCAAGGCGTTCGGCGTTGGCCGCAGTGGTGACGATGGCCGCGGCTCCGGCGTCGTTCTGGCCGCAGGCGTTTCCGGCGGTGACTGTGGCTTCGGGGTCGACTCGACCTCGAATGGGGCGCAGTGCAGCAAGATCGGACAGCTGAATCCCTCGGCGTGGATGCTCGTCGCGAGTGACGACTGTCTGCTCACCACGGCGCCCGCGCACCGAAACGGGAATGGTCTCGTCGTCGAAATACCCGCTGTCCTGGGCATGAACGGCCCGTTCGTGCGATCGCACCGCGTATCGGTCCTGCTCGTCGCGGGTGATCGAGTACTCCCGGCGCAAGTTCTCGGCGGTCTCGATCATGCCGCCTTCGACCGGGAAGTTGACTCCGCCGGAGTTCGTGCGCGGTTTGGCCAATCGGTCGTGGAACTCGACCGAAGGGCGCTTTGTGCCCCAACGCATATCGGTGGAGTAGAACTCGGTTCCGCTCATGCTCTCGGCGCCGCCGGCGATGACCAGATCACTCATCCCGGTCTGTACCTGCATCGCGGCGTAGATGATCGCCTGCAATCCCGAACCGCAACGGCGATCGAGTTGTATTCCGGGAACGGACACGTCCAGACCGGCGTCGAGTGCCGCGATTCGCCCGATGGCCGCGGCCTCTCCGTTGGCGTAACCCTGACCGAAGATGACGTCGTCGACATCGGTCGACGCAATGCCGGTTCGTTCGACGAGGCCACGCACAACAGTGCTGGCGAGAGTGGTGACGGGAACGTCCTTGAAGACTCCGCCGAATCCGCCCACCGGGGTGCGAACGGGTTCACAGATGACTGCGTCGTGCATGGAATGCGCCTGTCTCGAGGAGAGGTGGGGAATGCGTCGCGTGAACGGGCCGATCGAAGGGCCCCATCGCGACCTGGCCACTCGAATATCCAGCACGCGTGGCGCGGTTGTCAACAGCAGGAACGACCTGTTCGGACATAGTTTCCGCCATACGGTTCGTATGCGAAATCGACTTTGACACATATACCGTTCGGGGATTGAATGGATGCAGCGTCTCTGCCGCACACATGTCGCGGTGGGGTGAAAGTTCCTGGAGTCGAATCAGTTTCGTCGACAGGAGAGCACGAAGTACCGACAGACAGGTGGAACAGTGACTCGTTTGGCGCAGACGGCGGGATTGACCGAGACCCAGAGCGACATCGTCGGGGCGGTACGCGAGTTCGTCGATCGTGTGGTCATCCCCGCGGCGCAGGAGCTCGAACACTCCGATACGTACCCGACCGACATCGTCAAGCAGATGAAGGACATGGGTCTGTTCGGACTGACCATCGACCCCGAGTACGGGGGTATCGGCGAATCATTGCTCACCTACGCGCTGTGCGTCGAAGAGCTGGCCCGTGGATGGATGAGCGTGTCCGGCGTCATCAACACGCATTTCATCGTGGCTCACATGATCTCCGCGCACGGGACGCCGGAACAGAAGGCGAAGTACCTGCCACGTCTGGCGTCCGGGGAACTCACCGGCGCATTTTCCATGTCGGAACCGGCCCTGGGTTCCGATGTTGCTGCCATATCGACCAAGGCGAAGCGTACGGAGTCCGGCGATTACGTGATCACCGGCCAGAAGATGTGGCTGACCAACGGTGGTTCGTCGACGTTGGTGGCAGTCCTCGTCAAGACGGACGAGGGCGCGGAGAAGCCGCACAACAATCTGACGACGATATTGATCGAGAAGCCCGCAGGTTTCGGCGAGGTACTCCCGGGCCTGACCATTCCGGGCAAGCTCGAGAAGATGGGCTACAAGGGAATCGACACCACGGAGATGATTTTCGACGGCTTCGAGATCGGAGCCGAAGAGGTTCTCGGTGGCACTCCCGGCTTGGGATTTCGGCACATGATGGACGGCGTCGAGGTCGGCCGGGTCAACGTCGCCGCGCGTGCGTGCGGAATCGCCCAGCGCGCTTTCGAACTGGCTGTCACCTACGCCAAGCAGCGCGAGACGTTCGGCAAGCCGATCGCCGAGCATCAGGCCATCGCGTTCCGGATCGCCGAAATGGGCACCAAAGTCGAAGCGGCACATCTGATGATGGTCAACGCTGCCAGGCTCAAGGACTCGGGTGAGCGCAACGACGTCGCCGCGGGTATGGCGAAGTATCTGGCGAGTGAATTCTGCTCGGAGGTCACGCAGGACAGCTTCCGTATCCATGGTGGATACGGCTACTCCAAGGAATACGAGATCGAGCGGTTGATGCGTGAGGCGCCGTTCCTTCTGATCGGTGAAGGCACCAGCGACATCCAGAAGCAGATCATCAGCAAGGGCCTGCTTCGCACGTACAACTGAGCCGAGAAGCGGCACCGCGAACATGCGCGGTGCCGCTTTGTCGTGTCGGGTCAGCGGGTGAAGGCCAGGGTTGTCACCGGTGACCGGTTGCCGTATGCGTCAACGGCTTCGACGCGGGCTTCGTATGCGGTGCCCGCTGCGGCATCGGGAATCGGAATGTCGAGGCTGTTCGGCCGCGGCATGAAGTAGAAGTCCGAGAGCACCTTCGACGAGACCACCTTCGCTCCGGTGGCTGTGTCCGTGACCTCGACGGCGTAGTGGTGCACCATCTGATCGTCCTTGACCTGCGCGATCCTCAGTGCGGTCGCACCGTTTTCGCCGGTCGTCACCGAGAGCGGAGTGCTCGAGGTGAACTCCGGCGCGTGCGTGTTCCGTGCGCCCGAGGTGTAGCGGAAGTTGTCCTTGATCTGCTGGTTGGTCGACCCGTCGAGCTCGACCGTCCACCCCGAACCGCTCAGCGTGCCCGCGCTCGAGTACGGCGGCTGCCAGTTGGCTGACCACGCGCCACCGGCGTAGATGTCGTGCTTGTCTGCCGCCATGTTGATGCGGTTGATTTCCGTGCGGTCCTGGTAGACCTCGACGAAGAGCGCTTGGGCAGTGGGTGATTCGAAACGGTTCGCGAGACCGGACTCGGTCACCATCTGGTAGCCGTGATCGATTTCGATGTACGACATCGAGCCGTCGTTGACCGACGTGAAGTCACGCTGATGGATCGACCGGTCGTCGTTGTTGTTCAGATGTGAGTGCCCGGAGAAGAAGATTGCCTGAGGGAAGGCGCTCAAGTCTTCGGTCAGTCGAGGGTTCGACGCCTGCTGGCCGTCCATGGCTGTGTTGCTTGCCGGTCGGTGTCCCTGGACCAGGATCGGCTTGGTCAGGTTCCCGGACTCCGCGGTGATTTCGGTCAGGCGGGACTTCAGCCAATTACGTTGCGCTGAATCATTGTTGTACGTCTCGGTGTTGACCGTGAAGAGATGGACACCGCTGACATCGGATTCGTAGTATCCGCCACCGGAATCCGGGAACCACTCCGCCGGATATCCGGCTCTGATTGCCGCGAGACTTGCATCGTGATTGCCGTTGGAGATCAGGAGTTGTGTGTCGTTCATGCCCTTCCTGGCGAGGTTTGCCTGGAAGATTTCTGCGACGATCTTGTGGTCAGGCCCCTTGCCGTCTCCGTTGTCGTTGATCATGTCGCCGTTGGAGAGGATCGCGTCGGGTTTCGGGAAGATGGAACCGATTGTGTCGAAAAAGCTTTCGTACTTCTTGTCGTTGTTCGCGTGGTCGCCGACGTGGACGTCGGACATCACGACGACCTGAGCCAGCGGCTTCTCCGAGGTCTTGATCAGGTAGCCGAACGAGACTGCCGCGCTCGCGTGATCGCCGCGGAAAGCGGCGACAGTGACGTTGGTGTCCTGTGCGATCTGCAGCGGACGTCCCGGTGTGGCAGCTTGGCTGTCGGTGGTGGGTGTCGTTCCGTCCAAGGTGTAGCGGACAGTGGCGCCGCGCTCGGCGGTGAAGGTCAGATCGACAGGGTGCTCGTACCGTCCGCCGGGGACGCTGACGCCGGGCGCTGCGGGCGGCGTGTTGTTCTCGCCCGAAGAGCTACCCCATTCGAAGGACGAACTGCCCCAGCTGGGTTCGGCTTGGGATTCGGCGGGGGCGATGCCGGGAACGGCGAGAGCCGCGGTCACGGCTGCTATCGCGATGGTCGTACGTCTCACGAGGATTCCTTGTCTTCGACGCGGTGGTTCAGACCCATCCGTAATTGGTCTGGACCAATTACGCTAGGTGGCGCCGGGTAGAAAAAGGTGTGTCCTGTATGTCCGACTAGTGAAGCGTGCATGAACACCGTCCGCGCTTGCCGGCGGTACTGTCGGCTGCGCTTATGGCAAAGTCGATGGCGTGGACCTACGTCAGATCGAGTACTTCCTTGCCGTTGCCGGTGGGGAGTCCCTGTCGACCGCTGCGCAGAATCTGTCGGTCACCAAGCCGTCGCTGTCGCAGGGTATTCGTGGTCTCGAGCGTGAACTCGGAGTCGAACTGTTTCACCGTGTCGGTCGCGGTTTGGTTCTGACGGCGGCAGGTCGGGCGTTGGTAGGGCCGGCGCGGCAGATGATGCGCAGCAGTGCGGCCGCATTCAATGTCGCGACCGGGACGGCCGACGAGCCTCGTGGGCGGCTCGACATCTGCTCCGCGGCACATGGTCTCGAAGGTCCGATCGCACGCATCGTGGCGGACTTTCGTGAGCGGTGGCCTGCTGTGACCGTTCGGGTCGGTGAACTGCCGCAGGGTGCAACGTCTGAGCAGGTGTTGGCAGACGGCGCATGTGAGGTGGTCTTCAGCTATTGGCCACCCGACATGTCGGCGCTGTCCACGAAAGTGATCGGGGTGAACGAATACTGGCTGGCAGTGCCGTCGGGGGTTCATCCTGACGTCTGGCCGAATGGTGTGAAACCCGCTGCGGGAGAGCCGGTGTCATTGACGGCTTTGCCCGATCTCCCCGTGGTGGGTGTGCTCAAACACTCGCGGGCTCGGCTTGCCATCGAGTCGTCTCTGCAGGCCGCCGGGGCCCGGACTCGGATGTCGACGGAACTGGCGCAGCGGGAGACCGTCGGCGCGTTCGTCTTTGCGGGTTTGGGTATGGCATTCATGGAGCGTTCGTTGGCCGAGAGATCGGTCGCGTCCGGCGCGGAGATATTTCCGGTGGAGCCGGCGATCTCACTGAATTACGGCATCGAGTTCGATCCGGAGACGCTCTCGCCGTTGGGCAGGCTGTTCGTGGACGGCTTGTGACGTGTGGAGACGTTCTCGATGTACGCAGACCCGGCCGGCGAGAGCGGGCCGTCGCGGTAGACCAAGATCGTCTGCCGCGTGATCGGTGGGAAAAGCGAGCGAACCTCAGATGCTGGGGAGTCTTGTTCGGCGATCGATCTGGGCAGCAGCGCGGCGCCTACACCTTGCCCGACCATTTCCCGGACGGCAAGGCGATCAGGTACTTCCACGACGACGTTGGTGAGCTCCAGATCGTCGTCGATCGAATGCCCGCGCCGAAATGTCGATGCCTCGACCACCATCGGCAGGCGCGCAACCACGGCGCGCGGAACCGGATCGGGGAGGTCTGTGGCCAGGCGAACGGGGATCGACAAGACCGTTTCCTGGGTACTCACGGCAATTTCTCGAAGCCCGTCGGAGACATCGGTACCCGGGTGGGTCTCGAGAAACCCGAGTTCACACGTGCCCGCTCTGACCAGCGCGCGCACGTCCTGTGCGTTCGGGACGGCGTTCGTGGAGAACCGAATTCCGGGCGCCGTCAGATGGAGGCGTCCGGCGACCTCTGCGACAGGGTCGATGGCAAGATCGGACTGAACAGCTATGGCGAGTTCGCCGGCGCGCAAAGCGGTTACTGCGGCCACCGCGGCTTCGGCCCGAGCAACGTCGGCGAGCAGCGCACGTGCAGAATCGGTAATTGCCAGTCCGACTGTGGTGGGAGCCAGACCGCGAGTGGTGCGCTCGAAGAGTGTGGCTCCGAGTGCTCGTTCGAGGTTGCGTACGGCCTGCGAGAGTGACGGTTGCGAGATACGCAGGACGTCCGCGGCGGCGGTGACGCTGCCGTGATCGACGACGGCGACGAGATACTGCGCGCTGCGTATGTCCATCCCGGGTGCCTGCATCTGGCAAATTCTCCCAGATGACCGGACCTTGGCGGCGGTGACTTGCTGCGACCTGCAGACATAGGTCTCAGCTATGGCTCTGTGCGCCTTCTCGTCTTTGTGGCGCAGGCCATAGCGATGGTCGACTGTTCCAGTACCACCGACCGCGGTTCGTGCTCGGTGAGTACCTGGAACACAGGAGCGTGATGTGAGCGAGCTTCACCTACCCAACCGGATACGCCACTCGGCGTCGACACGGCCGTCCGATCCGGCGATCACGTGCGGCGACCGAACTTTGACATGGGCTGAGCTGGATGGCGAGACCAGTACCTTGGCGAGCGCGCTGGCAGAAGTGACCGCAGCCGGTGCTCGCGTGGGTGCGCTACTGCGGATGGGGCTCGAAGGTGCGGAAACCTTCGTCGCGTGTGCGAAGGCAGGCGCTGTGTTCATCCCGTTGAACTGGCGGCTCAACCCACTCGAACTCGTCGACATCGCCGAGGACGCGGAGCTCGACGTCTTGATCGTCGATGACGAGTTCGCCGCGGGGGCGGCGGCGATGTCCGCAGCGTTGCCGGACATCGAGGTCATAACCGTGGGAGCTGCAGGGGGCCTGCCGGATTCGCGAACCTGGGCG
Organism: Rhodococcus sp. UFZ-B548; assembly: GCF_903819475.1. Classification (NCBI taxonomy): domain Bacteria; kingdom Bacillati; phylum Actinomycetota; class Actinomycetes; order Mycobacteriales; family Nocardiaceae; genus Rhodococcus; species Rhodococcus sp. UFZ-B548. Next base: position 36,098 of record NZ_CAIJDS010000005.1, on the reverse strand, counting down.
GAGTTCGTGGCCTCCGGGAACGGCGTCGACCCCGGACAGGGGCACGATCCGGACGCAGCAGTTCTGCAGCTGTACACCTCCGGGACAACCGGCCGGCCCAAGGGCGTCGTGGCCACGCACCGGAATCTGTACAACGAGCCAGAGGGGTTCGATGTCTACGAATTCGGTTCGAATGCAGTCGCACTCGACGCACTTCCCCTCTTTCACATCGCCGGCGCCGGCTGGATGAGTACGTGCTTGTCGGCCGGAGTGCCTTTGGTGCTGCTCGGAGACATGGCGCCGGCTCGGGTTGCTGATGCCATCGCGACTCACCACGTCACCCACGCATTTCTGGTGCCTGCCGTCATTCAGACGCTGGTAGATCTGCCCACTCTCGACAGTTTCGATCTGGCCAGCCTGGAGGTGGTCGCCTATGGGGCGTCGCCGATCACTCCGGCACTCCTCGATCATGCGATGACTGTCTTGAACTGCAAATTCGTCCAGAGATACGGGATGACCGAGACAACGGGTTCGGTATCCGTCCTTCGTGCCTTCGACCATCATGTGAGCGGACCGCGTTCGGAGTTGCTCCGCTCTGCGGGAAAACCGATGATCGGCGTCGAGATCTCCATTCGAGACGTCACAACTGGTGAGGTATTGCCGCCCAACAAATCCGGTGAGATCGTTGCGCGCAGCAGAAACAACACTCGCGGGTACTGGCGACGTGACCGAGAGACCGCGGAATTGTTCACTCAGGACGGCTTTCTCCGAACAGGCGACGCCGGCCATTTGGACGACGAGGGGTATCTGTTCGTCACCGACCGCCTCAAGGACATGATCATCACCGGCGGTGAGAACGTCTATCCGATCGAGGTGGAATCCATTCTGGCCGAACACCCCTCGGTTGCCGAGGTCGCGGTGGTCGGGGTTCCGGACAAGCGCTGGGGTGAATCCGTCACCGCGGTGGTCAAACTGGTCGACGGTGCCGACGTGCCGAGCGTCGACGAGTTGATCGCGTTCAGCACAGCGAAGTTGGCGTCGTACAAGAAACCTCGCCAGATCCATTTCGTGGACTCCTTGCCTCGCAACGCGAGCGGGAAACTGCTCAAGTCGAGCCTGTGGACCATGCTGAACGCGAGCGGAGAAGCATCATGATCGTGACCGAAGACGTCGGTGTCGCACAACGTGAGGCGTGGGCGAACAAAGTCCTTCCACCGGTGGAACAGGTGCGGGACGGACTGTGGTCGATCCCTGTTCCCATGCCGGACAACCCTTTGCGTTACGTGCTCGTCTACGCACTCGCGCTCGACGACGGACTTGCCCTCATCGACGTCGGTTGGGATCACGAACAGTCGTGGCAGGCTCTCGTCGACGGCATAGCATCGATCGGATACCACGTTTCCGAAGTGCGCTATGCGGCAATCACGCACCTGCATCCCGATCACTTCGGTCTGGCGCCGCGTCTTCGGCAGGTCAGCGGCGCAACGCTTGCGATGCACGTGGCCGACGCGACGCTCCTCGGATACCACGGTCCCGAGCAGACCCGCGACGACATCAGTGGCTGGAACCTGCAATTGTCCGAACTCGGCGCACCGGCCGAAGTGCTCGACGCGTCTCGGGTCGACCTGGTGCGGTTCGCCGAGCACGAAACCATCGACATTGTTCTGGGAGATGGTGATTCACTCGATCTTCCCGGGTGGAATCTCCGGGCCCAGTGGACACCGGGGCACACTCCCGGACATCTCTGCTTCGTGGAAGAGGACAGAGGCTTGTTGTTCAGCGGCGATCACATGCTGCCGAGGATCAGCCCGAACATCTCCACGATTCCCGGTGAACTCGAGAACCCGCTTCATCGTTATCTTCTCTCGCTCGAGGCGACGACAACACTGGGCGAATGCGAAGTGCTTCCGGCACATGAATATCGATTCCGTGGGATCGCCGATCGTGCACGTCAATTGATGGGGCACCACGAGGAGCGATTGGCGGAGATCGTGGCTGCGGTGCAGGATGAGCCCGAATCCACGGCCTGGGAACTCTCACGCACGATCTCCTGGTCTCGCCCGTTCGAACAGATGTCGCCGCGACTACTTCGCTTGGCAGTCCGCGAAACCCATGCTCATCTCGTTGTTTTGGCCAAGCGGGAGATCGTGACACCGTCCGGCGGCACACCCGTGCGCTGGAGCATTCGCGCGCAGTGACCTTTCAAGAATCTCATCACGGAAGTAGGAACCGAACATGAGCGTCGTGCTCACCGACTTCGCCGACGGCGTTGCCGTCATCACCCTCAATCGTCCCGAGGCCAAGAACGCGGTCAATCTCGAACTTGCCGAAGCCTTGGCTGCGGCCATCGACGAGTTCGAGAACAGGTCCGACCTCACCATCGGTATTCTGACCGGATCCGGTGGAACCTTCTGCGCTGGTATGGATCTCAAGGGATTTGCGCGCGGAGAACGGCCATCGCTGCCCGGTCGTGGTTTTGCCGGTCTGACTGAAGCTCCGCCGTCGAAGCCGCTGATCGCAGCCGTCGAGGGGTGGGCCCTCGCCGGCGGGTGCGAACTGGCGTTGGCAGCCGATCTGATCGTGGCGTCCACCGACGCGAAATTCGGCTTGCCCGAGGTGAAGCGGGGACTTGCCGCGGCCGCCGGTGGCCTTCTGCGTCTGCCCAAGATCCTCCCGTATCAGTTGGCCATGGAAATCGCGATCACGGGGGATCCGCTCAGTGCCACCGTGGCGCATCATCATGGCTTGGTCAATCGGCTCGCCGAACCTGGACAGGCGCTGACCGTCGCACGCGAGCTTGCGGCCCGAGTAGCGGCAAACGGTCCACTGGCTGTTCGCGCGACCAAGCAGGTACTGGCAATGTCCGCCAAGTACACCGACCCGGATGCCTTTGTCGCGCAACGCGAATTCATCGATCCGGTATTCACCTCACGTGACGCCAAGGAAGGTGCAACGGCGTTTGCCGAGAAGCGCTCTCCCGTGTGGAGTGGCTCATGAGTGCCGAGACGATCGAGCGCGCGGCCGTAAGCATCGAACGTGACGGTGCTGTCGCGACGATTGTTCTCTGTCGGCCGCACCGCCGCAACGCTCTCGATCTCGACGCCTGGATCGCACTACGTGAAGCAGTCCTCGAACTTCAAGAGGATTCGCAGATTCGCTCTGTGATCCTGACCGGCGCGGACGGGACCTTCTGTGCGGGCTCCGATCTGGACAAACGCGGCTCGTCGCACCCGCTCGATCGCATGCGTGTCATCAACGCAACGGCCATCGCACTGGGTGAGTTTCCCAAGCCTCTGGTGGCGAAGGTCGACGGGTTTGCCGTCGGAGCCGGATGGAACATGGCGTTGCTCTGCGACTTCGTCGTGGCAGCCAAGGGCGCCAAGTTCAGCCAGATCTTCGCCAAACGGGGGTTGTCTGTCGACTTCGGGGGTTCGTGGATCCTGCCGAGACTGGTCGGCCTCCAGCAAGCGAAGCGACTGGTGATGCTCGCCGAGACGATCGACGCACAGGAAGCCTACGAGCTCGGGCTGGTGACCTATCTGGTCGAACCGGGTGAACTGGACGAACACACGTCGAAGCTTGCGCAGCGGCTCGCTGACGGTCCGCCAGCCGCACTGAGTCAGTCTGCCGCCATGCTCGAACATCACACCTCACTCTCGTTGCGGGAAGCCTTGGACAACGAGGCGAGGGCGCAAGCGGTCAATTTTGCGACGGATGCTACCGACGCGGTTCGTGCCTTCGTGGAAAAGCGGGAGCCGGTCTTCACCGGAGAGTGGGCCGTACCAGGGCTAACTCGAGTGGAGTGAGCGTCAGATCGCTGGTCGTATGATGGATGAGTGGATCTGCATTTCGTTACCTACTTCGTCGCTGTCGTCGACCACGGTGGGATAACGAAGGCCGCTCAGGCTCTCTACATTTCGCAGCCCTCGCTGTCTCAGGCAATTCGCACGCTCGAGCGTCGACTCGGCGCGACGCTGTTCGATCGGACCGGTAGGCGGTTGGTTCTTACCGACGCGGGCCGCACGTTCGATCTCGCGGCCAGGAGAATCCTTGCCGACGTCGAGCGCGCGAAGGCTAAAGTGACCGCCGTTCGCGAACTCGAGTTCGGCCGGGTGGACGTCGTCTCGTACTCGGCGTTCTCCATCGATCCGATGGTCGAGTTGGTTCGTCGATTCCGGGCCAACTTTCCGAAGATCGTCGTGCGCGTCCTCGACACGTACGGCCCGGCCGGGGTCGACAATGCGTTACGGCGAGGGTCGGCCGAGGTCGGCGTCACCGATCTGAGTATCGGGTACGAAGGTTTGGTCACGGCTCCGATTGCCGCTCAGGAGTTGGTACTCGCCACCCATGCGTCGTTGTCCGGGCGGCTTGCAACGCCGTTGGCGGATCCGGTTCCGCGAACGCTCTTGCACAGTTTGCCGCTGGTGGTCGATCTCGGTGATCAATCGAATCAGTTCCGGGGTCTACTCAGCGAAGGCGCCGAGAACGTAGTCGTGGACTGTGTTCACCCAGTGACGACGTGGGAACTGGTTCGCCGCGGAATTGGCGCCACTGTCGTGCCGAGAAGGGTTGCGCAACAGCAGATGACAGACGTCTGCGCCTTCTCCTTCGATCCGCCGCTGACACGCGACGTCGGCATCGTCTATCGCTCGGGCGAGCAATCCCCGGCAGCCGCTGCATTCATCGCGACGGCTGCGGAAATGGCCACCTCCGCCGTTCCGTCCAAGGAAGAGGAGTGAACTGTGGAGTTCCGGCAGATGGAGTACTTCCTCGCGGTTGTCGAAAACAAGGGGATCAACGGCGCCGCAGCTGCTTTGGGAGTTGCTCAGCCGACCGTGTCACAAGCGTTGCGCGGGCTCGAACGTGAACTGGGAGTGCGGCTTTTCCATCGCATCGGGCGCGGCATGGTGCTCAGTGCGGCCGGTCGCAGCCTGGTCGGCCCGAGTCGACAGGTTTTGCGAGACGTAGCTGCGGCGGCTGAACAGTTGACGGCATCCGATGGCGCCATCGTCGGTCGCCTCGACATCATGGCTTTCCCTGCACTGACCTCGGGGACGATCGTCGATCTGATTGCGGAGTTCTGTCGACGGTATCCGCAAGCACGAGTCAGATTTTCGGAACTCGAGCGTGAGGACAATCTGGAAAGTCTCATCAGGGACGGCCACTGTGAATTCGCGGTGGCTCATCTGCCTCTCGAAGCGGGCGAAGGGCTCGAGATCGTCGAATTGGGGGAGCAGGAGTACCGCCTGGTCTACCCGGCGGGAACCGAACTACCCGAGGGGCCGGTACGCCTTTCGGAAATGCCGGACATTCCCATGGTATTCGTTCCTCGCGGGGCAGCGATGGGTGACGCGATCGAAGATTCGATCCGAAAGGCCGGTACCAGAACGGAACTCGCGGTGGTGACCGAGCAACGGGAGTCACGGCTCCCGATGGTCATCGCCGGCCTCGGCGGTTCGTTGGTCGAGCGCTCGGTGGCGAAATCGATGCCTGGTCAGGTCGTGGAACGGGCCTGCGAGCCGAGATTCCTGCGTGCGTACGGTCTCGCCTTCGACCCCTCGACGTTGTCGCCGGTGGGACAGGTATTCGTGAACCTGATCCACGAGTACCTGTCCGACGAACGCCGGTCACAGCACTAGAGTCGGCAGATACGTTCTCGAGCGGCAGCGTACTCGGCGGCGAGACGCTCTACTACTGCATGCGTCGGAAGTACGGCGTCGATCGCTCCGATGCCCTGTCCGGCGCCCCAGATGTCACGCCACGCCTTGGTATCGGTGTCGGTGGTCGCGAAACTCATTGCGGAAGGATCGGATTCGGCTAGGTTGTCGGGGTCCAAGCCGGCGGCAACGATGCTGCCCCGCAGGTAGTTTCCGTGTACTCCGGTGAACAGGTTGGAATAGACGATGTCGGAGGCCCCTGAACCCACGATCATCTCCTTGTACGCAGGATCCGCGTTAGCCTCTTCGGTTGCGATGAAAGCTGATCCGACGTATGCCAGATCGGCTCCGGCCGCGAGCGCAGCGAGAATCGAATCACCATGAGCGATGGCACCTGACAACAGCAGTGGACCGGCGAACCACTCACGAATCTCCCGAATCAGGGCAAACGGCGACTGCCTACCGGCATGACCACCGGCCCCGGCAGCTACCGCGATCAGTCCGTCGGCGCCCTTCTCGATCGCCTTGCGTGCAAAGCGATTGTCGATGACGTCGTGAAGAACGATTCCACCGTATGCGTGGACGGCGTCGTTGATGTCGGTGCGAGCGCCGAGGGACGTGATGACGATCGGAACCTCGAACTCGGCGATGGTCGCCAGGTCCTCTTCCAGGCGGTTGTTGGACCGGTGGACGATGAGGTTGACGGCAAATGGCGCCGACGGATTTTCCGGGTGCTCACGATCATGGTCCTCACGAGCGACCGTGATCAGTTTGAGCCAATCCCGAAGTGCCGACTGCGGACGAGCATTCAGTGCCGGGAAGGACCCGATGATCCCAGAGGTGCACTGCGCGATGACGAGGTCAGGAGTCGAGATGATGAACATCGGTGAAGCGAGAACCGGGACACGCAGTTGCGACGTCAGGTCTGCGAAGGTCGTCACCTGGAACCGCCTTTCTGATCGACGGATTCGAGAAGTCTCGAGCGGAGGTCGGTCTTGAGGACCTTACCGGCAGCCGATGTCGGAAGGAGTTCTACCTCGACGACCTCGCGAATCTTCTTGTACGGCAGCACCTGCTCGGCGACAAACGCCTTGATCTGCTCGGCGTCGAACTCGGCGCCCGGAATCATCACCACGAAGGCTACGGGCTCCTGGCCGTTGCTCCCCACTTCGCGGCCGACGACCGCGGCAGTCGAGATCGCCGGGTGCGAAACCAGAATCTCTTCGAGTTCACGCGGATAGACGTTGTACCCCTTGTAGATGAGCATGTCCTTCGCCCGGTCGCAGATGAAGAGGTATCCGTCCGAGTCCAGGTACGCGATGTCACCCGTGTCCAACCAGCCGTCGACGAACTGTTCTGCGGTGGTTTCCGGGTGTCCGAGATAGCCGTCGGTGACCTGAGGCCCACGCACCCACAGTTCGCCGCGTTCGTTCTCGCCTAGAACGGTCTTCCGGTCCAGCTGATCGCGAATCTGGATCTCGGTGTCGAAGATCGGGAGGCCGACGCTGCTCTGCCGGTATTCCGAGCCGTTGATCAGCGGAGCTGCCGTGACCACACAGGTGGCCTCGGTCAGCCCGTACCCCTCGACGACGAGCGCTTTGGGAAATGCCCGGCGGAGTGCGGCGAGCGTGACGCTGTCGATCGGGGCAGCGCCCGAAGATACGACGCACACGCTGTCGGTGTTGCGCACCGTAGCGTCGGGATGAACCGACAGTGCATGCCACATGGCAGGAGACCCGGTGAGGTAGGTGGCCTCGTGCTTTTCGATCAGCTCGAGCATCCGGCCGGGTTCGAACCGACCGGCAAATACCTGGGTGAGACCGGAAATCAGCAGGAACGACGTGTTGAGCAACGAATGTGCGTGGAAGAGAGGTGAGACCACGATGGTCGCCCCTGTTCCCGGCGTCGGACCGAGCACGTCGAGGCCGTCGATGCGTCGAGGCGTGACGAGACCGTCAGGACCTGCCTCCAACTCGTGCCCGGTTCTCCACCCACACATCTGCGTGATGTTGCCGACGACGTTGCGGTGAAGAACACGAACACCTTTGGATACTCCGGTGGTTCCGCCGGTGAACGCGATGTGTGCGATGTCGTCGCTTCGGACGGAGGCAGGGGTGAATTCGGTGGGTAGATCGGCGATGAAGGCGTCGAACGCGACGACCGACTCCGGTGTGTCGAGCGCACCCTCGGTGTCCTGGATCATCACGATCGTACGTACGGAGGTTCCTGAAGAGGCCGCGAGCAGTGTGTGCAGCTGCGAACTCTGAGTGACCGCAGCAACGGCGGACGTCTCCTCGATCTGCTTGCGCAGTCCAAGTTCTGGCTGCAGCGGATTGACCAATGTAACGGTCGCCCCGGCCTGCAGGCAGCCGTAGTAGGCCTGGAGGAACTCGACGCAGTTCCCGAGATGTAGCAACACGACGTCGCCGACGCCGACCCCGGCCTGCCGCAGAGCGCCGGCGAATTGTGCACTGCGCTGACCGAGTTCGCGGAACGTGCACATGCGCTCGCCGTCCACGACGGCGATGCGATCACCGTAGAGCGCCGCCATGCTGGGTGCCCAGTAGGCCATGGTGGTGTCCGGGTAGTGCATCTTGTGGCGCAGTTGTGGATTGGCGATCACGCTGATGCCCGTCACCGGGGAGCCATTCGGATCGCGCCGTCGAGTCTGATGGTTTCGCCGTTGAGATAGCCGTTCTCGAGCATCGAGACGGCCAGCTGGCCGAACTCGTCCGGGCGACCCAGCCGTGAGGGGTTGGGAACCGAGGCTTCGAGGGCCGTGCGCACATCTTCGCGCAGGCGCGCCAGCAGGGGAGTGTCCATGATGCCGGGAGCAATGGTGTTGACGCGGATTCCGCGGCTGGCGAGATCGCGGGCAGCGGTGACCGTCATACCGACGATGCCGGCTTTGGATGCTGTGTAGTTGATCTGACCGATCTGACCTTCGAATGCTGCGACCGACGCCGTCATGATGATGGCACCTCGCTCACCGTCCACGGCATCGAGTTCTGCCATCCGCTCGGCGCCGAGACGGAGTGCGTTGAACGAACCGACAATATTCAGTTTGACGACGAACTCGAAATCTTCGACCGATCCGGCTTTTCCGTCCTTGTCGAGAATGCGCATGCGACGCCCGGCACCCGCGCAGTGGACGACACCGCGAAGGCCGCCGCGCTCGTGCGCCGCGTCGAGTGCTTCGGCGAATTGTTCGCTGTCGGTGACGTCGGCCGGGGCGAATTGTGCGGCAGCTCCGAGATCGGCCGCCACCTGCTTACCGTCGGACGAAGGCAGATCGATCAACGTGACCTGCGCTCCGGCGTCGAGCAGCCGTCGAGCGGTTGCCAGGCCGAGACCTGAAGCGCCGCCGGTGATCGCGGTGGAAAGTCCCTCGAGTTTCATGGATCAATTCTTCTTTCCTGCTGGATGACGTGTCGGCCCGAAAGCGTTGTCGGGTCAGATCAATTCGAGAATGGTCGCATTGGCCATGCCGCCGGCCTCACACATCGACTGGAGACCGTATCGAATTCCGTTGTCGCGCATGTGATGTGCCAGGCGAGTCATCAAGATCGCACCTGATCCGCCGAGTGGGTGGCCGACCGCGATAGCGCCGCCGAGCGGATTCACACGATCGATGGCTGCGCCGGTTTCAGCCTGCCAGGCAAGCGGGACGGGGGCGAATGCCTCGTTGATCTCGAAGGCGCCGATGTCGTCGATGGACAACCCGGAGCGGTCCAGTGCCTTTGCGGTGGCGGCAATCGGACCGGTGAGCATGATGACCGGGTCGTCGGCTGCGACCACTGCGGTGTGAATACGAACGAGCGGCTTCCAACCGCGTGCCCGGGCGTACTCGCTGGTCGTGACGAGTGTGGCGCCCGCCCCGTCGGAGATCTGCGAAGAGTTGCCGGCGTGGATGACACCGTCGGCGTCGAAGGCCGGGGGCAACTTCGCGAGCGACTCCAGACTTCCGCCTCGCCGAATGCCTTCGTCCTGGGACAACCCGGCGATCGGAGTGATTTGCCCGATGAATGCTCCTGCATCGGTGGCGCTGGCCGCGAACTCGTGTGAGCGGAGGGAATATTCGTCCAGGGCCGTTCGGGTGAGTGCCCATTTCCGGGCCATCATCTCGGCGCCGGTCCCCTGGCTGAAACTGTCCACACCGTAGCGTTCGAGTACCGAAGCCGGGAAATGCTCACCGTTCTTGCTGGCGGTTCCCATCGGAACTCGCGACATCGATTCGACGCCTCCGGCTACGACCACGTCGTTCTGACCGGAGATGACGGTGGCCGCAGCAAAGGAAACTGCCTGCTGGCCCGATCCGCATGCCCGGGTCAATGTGACGCCGGGAACGCTGTCGGGCCAGCCGGCGGCGAGTGCCGCTGTGCGGGCGATGCTTCCGGCCTGTTCGCCGACCTGACTGACGCATCCCCAGATCACGTCGTCGACCGTGGCCGCGTCGAGTCCGGTCCGTTCAGCGAGTGCACGCAGTACATGTGCGGACAGTTCGGCCGGATGGATCTCCGAGAGGGCGCGTCCTCGACGGCCGATCGGTGTACGTACTGCGTCGACGATGACGGCATCTCGCATGTATCTCTCCTGCTGTTCGTGCCCGGTGTTGCGATTGTGCGGTCGGGGCGTACCTCGAGTCGATCACGAGCGGGTCGACCCGGCAATGTCTTTCGGTGAATGGCTTTGTTAGCGAATGGCTATACGTGGAGCATTCAGCCGCGGATGAGCTTGCGATCGCGCTCGGGATTGGCGAAGACGAGGACCAGAACCGCGGCGACGACTCCGATGATGCCGATTGCCTGGAAGGACTGGGCGTAACCGTCGGCCGGGGTTGCTGCGTTGTCCACGATGACTCCCGTTGCGTAGGGAGCAATCAGGCCGCCGATCGACATGATGGCGAGGAAGAATCCCATGGTGCCTGCAGTCTGCTGCGGCGGGCACAGTTCGGAGATCGCAGCGTTGATGAGCGGGAAGGTGATTGCCGAGAATCCGTAGCCTATCGAGACCATGGCGACAGCGACGATGGGAGTGGAGATCTGTGGCAGGAACAGGAGAATCGATCCGCAGATCAGAACGCCGACGCAGGGAACGATGACGCGAACCGTGCGAGAGGTGAAGCCGCGGCCGATCAACTTGTCCGTGACGGAACCGGAGGTGATCATGAGGACGAGGCCGACGATCGAGGGCAGTGCGAACATCGAACCGGCTTGCATCGCACTGTATCCGAGGCCGACCTCGAAGTACGACGGCAACCAGGTGAGAACGACGGTGGTCAGTGCGTAGATGGTGGCGATGAGGAAGCAGCAGCTGACGAAGGTGCGGGAGAGCAGGATCTTGCGCCACGGAACGTTGGGCTCGGTGACTGCCTTCGTTGCCGTCCCGGTCGCCTCGGTTGCTTCTGTATCTGCAGTCTTGGTCGCCTTGACGGCCTTGCTCGTGTACGGGCCTTCGGACCAACCGGCCAGCCAGCAACCCATCCACACGAGTCCGAGGACAGAGAGCGAGAGAACCGCTGCGCGCCAGCCGTAGTGAACGGCGATGAAGGTCAGTACGGGCGCGAGGGCGATCTTCGCGACGGAGGCGGATCCGGCGAGCATTGCACCGGGAAGGCCGCGCTTGGCCGGCGGGTGCCACGAGTACGCGGCGGTGTGCATCAGCGCCGAGCTGGGGCCTTCGGCAAATCCGAGGAGCATGCGCGAGACGATCAACATCGCGAGGCTGGCACCGAGAACGAGGGGGAGCATGACCACGGACCAGATTGCGGCCAGGATCAACAGAGCCCAACGTAGGGTCAGGTACTTGTTGAGCGGTCCGGCGAGAAATCCGCCGATGCAGAACATCAGGAAGAACAGCGAGCCGACCATGCCGATTTGCGAAGACTTCAGTCCGAGCTCGCGAGCGAGGGGCTGAGCGATGATTCCGAGGACTGCTTTGTCCGCGTAGTTGACGATGTAGAGGAAGACGACGAGCCCGGTCATCGTCCACGCACGCTTGCGGGTACCGAAGACGGGGACTGCTGACGAATCTGGCGTTGCTGTTGCTTCGGGCTGGACGTCGTTACGCTGTGGCGCGATGGGGGTCACGTGGCGTCCCTTCGAGACTGGTGGGCGGATGCGATCGTGCTCGAAGCGCGGCCTCGAAGCGATCGGTGGTGTTGTGTTTGCCGGCTGACCCATTCAACGTGTTCTGGATCACTTTGAGCAATGTCGCGTCGATGATCGGAACGATAGCGGTTGCCTATGTATCGCAGGTCAGGCCATATTGGTACGCCCTATCGGACGCATAGCCGATGAGTGTTGGATCGAATACGGAACGTTGAGGCAAGGTGAGATCAGGATCACCCTGTTCCCTTGACCGACTGGAGTTCATACATGCAGCGCACCGTGTTCAACGAGGATCACGAGGCATTCCGGGCTACCGTCCGCGATTTCATCGCGAAGGAAGTAACCCCGGTCCACGAGAAGTGGGAAGTGGACGGTCACCCGCCCCGTGACTTCTACCGACGACTCGGAGAGCTTGGCGTACTCGGAATTCAGGTGCCGGAGGAATACGGCGGAGGCGGCGAGAAGTCGCTCAAGTTCAACGTCGTCGTCGCCGAGGAGGTTGCTGCCGCCGGGGCGTCTTTCGGCTCGCAGTCGGTGCATACGAACCTGATCCTGCCCTACTTGCTCGAGTACGCGAACGACGAGCAGAAGAGCCGCTGGTTGCCGGGCTTCGCCTCCGGTGATCTGATGTTCGCGATTGCGATGACCGAACCGGGAACAGGGTCGGATCTGGCGAACATCGCGACGACGGCCAAGCTGTCGGAGGACGGTACGCACTACGTGGTCAATGGTTCCAAGACGTTCATCACCGGCGGGGTACTTGCCGATCGCGTCCTGGTAGTGTGCCGCACCGCGCCGAGCACAGCGGAGAACCGACGCACCGGGTTGTCGATCCTGGTGGTCGACACGTCGTCGCCCGGATACTCGGTGGGGCGCAAGATCAACAAGATCGGTCTCAAGACCTCCGACACTGCGGAGCTTTCGTTTGTCGACGTACAGGTGCCCGTCGAGGACCGGCTCGGAGAAGAGGGCGACGGATTCAGCTATCTGACCCACAACCTGGCTCAGGAGCGGTTGACCATCGCTTTCGGAGCGGCCGCCACTGCCAGTGCAGCGCTTCGCTTTGCCATCGACTACGTCAAAGACCGCAAGGTGTTCGGTAAGCCCGTCGCGGCATTCCAGAACACCAAATTCGTTCTGGCCGAATGTGCTACCGAGGTTGATGCCATCCAGCTGGTGTCCGACAACGCACTCGAATGTCATGACCGCGGCACTCTGACGATTCCCGACGCCGCGAAGGCGAAACTGTTCTGCACCGAGGCAGCAGGTCGAGTGATCGACAAGTGCCTCCAATTGCACGGCGGGTACGGCTACATCACCGAGTATCCCATCGCGCGTCTTTACGCAGACACGCGTGTCACACGAATCTACGGTGGCACAAGTGAAGTCATGAAGACCATCATCGCGAAGGATCTTGGTCTCTGACGCACTCTCGACATGTTTTCGGCCTCGGAACATTTGTTCCGAGGCCGAAAACATGTTCCAGGTAGATCAGTTCGCCGGAACGCCGACGATGCCGTCCGCGATCAGTGCCGAAGCGTGATCAGCAGTGGTTTCGAGGACATCCGCGAGCACCGCAATCGAATCGCCGCCGACCTCGGAGGCCGGTCCGGCGCTCAGGTGGGCGCCGTCGAACGAGGCTGGGTTCGCGGCAGCCAGATAACTTCCGATTCGAGGCTGATCGAGTGCAGAGAACATTGGGTTGTTCTCCAGTTCACCGGAATTCACCACTTCCTCGAAACTGCGGTACCTCTCGAACAGAACCGACGATGTGTCCAGCGCTGCAGCGATCTCGGCGCCGCTGTGTTCCCGGAACCAATGTGAGAACAGAGCAGTGAGTACCTCTCGATGACGGTAGCGATCCGCTTCGGTGGAGAAGTCCGCTCCGAGGGCACCTTCGACGGCGTCGACAGCCGCCGTGGTGCCGGTGACCGACGCAAGGTCGCGGAAATGGCGGGTAGTGAGTGCAACGATCATGAACCGTTCGTTGTCGCTGGAGACGAAATCGATTCCGTACGTGCCGTAGACGGCGTTCCCGCCGGACTCGCGACTGCGACCGTTCACTTGTACTTCGGTGAGGTAGCCGAGGGTTCCCGCGGTGGCCAATGCGACGTCTTCGAGTGGCAGCGTGATCTGCGTGCCGTGTCCGGTCGAGTCGCGTTGGCGCACAGCGGCAGTGATCGACAGGGCGGCATAGAGCCCGCAGGCGACGTCCCAGGCGGGCAGTGCGTGGTTGACAACTCCGGCGTAGTCGGCGGGGCCGGTGATCTGTGGAAATCCCAACGCGGCGTTGACCGTGTAGTCGACCCCGGGGCTGCCGTCGCGGCGTCCGAGAACCTCGAGGGTGATGACGTCGCTACGCAACTGGGCCAGGGAGTCGTGGCTCATCCAGGTGCGACCGCCGGCATTGGTGACCAGGATTCCGCCGCCAGGTCCCGGAGCCGTGACCAGTTGGCGAATCAGTTCTTGGCCGCGCTCGGCGCGCATGTCCACTGACAGTGACCGTTTGCCTTTGTTGAGTCCGGTCCAGTAGATGCTTTCACCCGTGTCGGTGACGGGCCAGCGCTTGTAATCGGAGGCACCTCCGATCGGGTCGATCCGGATTACCTCGGCGCCGAGCTGGGAGAGAGTCAGTCCGCACAGGGGCGCGGCGACAAAGCTCGAGACCTCGACGATGCGAAGCCCGGACAGCGGGCCTGAAGTCTGAGTCATCTGTGGTCCTCCGTGATAGAAGAGTGTGCGATCATGCCATCAACACGGTGAAACGCCAGTCGAGAACCGGAGTCTGTGTTGCAGAAGCATTGTGGGAGAACACGAGTGAACGCAGTTGCACTGCGGTTCCGTGTTCGAGGGGCGACGAACTTTCGACGTGCAGTTCGCTCGTGAGGGTATCGCCCTCGTGAACGGGCCCGGTGTGATCGCACGAGTGCCATCCGAGAACCGTCACCACGTTGGGCAGAGCGCGAGTTGCCTGGGCAAGTGCAATTCCGATGGTGTGGCCGCCGTAGACGAGGCGACCGTGGGTGCCGACGCGATCGTCGTGGTGCGTCGCTGCGATGTTCAAGCTCAGCCGGGCAAGTTCGGGTGCACTGGTGACGACGTCGCCGCTGCTACGGAATACCGAGCCCACCATATCCGACTCGAAGTGCCTGCCGGGTACCCTCTCGCGATATATGTCGAGGTCCCAGCCGTCAGGTGATACGTACGGCGCAGGTTCGGACGGACCGATCACGGAGAGGTCGTCGGCGTGGCGAGTTCTCGTCTCGATCGGGTCGGGGCTCAGGGGGAGCATGGCGCAGCGGTAGAAGTCGAGGACCGTGTTGCCATTCTGATCAGCGGACGTCATCCGTAGCGCGGCAAGTCCGGTGGCGCCGCGTCCCGGCTTGGCCGAGTTCTCGCGTAGACCGACAACCTCGGTGCGCGTGTACAGGGTGTCACCGAGTACCGGGAAACGGTGGAATCGCAGTCCGCGGTAGAAGAGGTTTGCCTTGACGTGGTGTGTGACCACGGTTGACTGGCCGATGGCGACGTCGGTGACCAGTCCTGGATTCGCCACTGGTGCAGCGGAACCTGTGACGCTCGACGACAGGTGTGCGTCGAGAGGCAAGCGCATGCGGTCACCGAGGATCGACTGATGGGAGGCGGCGAGTCCACTGGTCAACGTCACCGCTGGTGCTTCGTCGAAGATCTGACCGTGGGTGAGTTCGTCGAAGTACGGTCCGCCCACGTAGTGCTCGCTCATACGGTGACTCCTTCGGCTCGGGCAAGCGTACGACGCGCTGCCACGGCCACTGCTTCGTCGAGCATTTGGCCGTCGAGCTGGGCGGCGCCGGAACCCAGGGTTTCGGCTTCTTCGAGTGCGGTCAACACCCGTCTGGCGTCATTGACGGCGTCGTCCGAAGGAGTGAATGCGGTAGTGGCCGAGTCGATCTGCGCCGGGTGGATGACCCATTTGCCGTCGAACCCGAGAGCGCTGGTCCAGTGCGCGGCGCGGCGGAAGGCGTCGTCGTCGGTGATGCCGAGAAAGGGTCCGTCGATGGCGGCGACGCCGGCTGCGCGGCAGGCGATCAGGATTCTGTCCTGGACGGCAAGCCAGTGTTCGGGCAGTGCGGAGCGTGAGCGACCCAGCGCTGCACCGAGATCGGCGTATCCGATGATCGCGGCTTGCAGACGAGGAGTCGCGCGGGCGATGGAGTCGGCATTCTGGACGCCGAGCGGAGTTTCGATCAGGGCTTGCAGGGTGGTGTGGTGCCCACCGGCAGTGAAGAGGATGCGCTCGGCCTCGAGGAGTTCGTCGGCGGACTCGACCTTAGGGACGATCACGCTCGTCAGCGATTCTCCGAGGGTGCCGCAGGCGATCAGGTCGTCGCGGGCCCATGGCGTGGTGAGGCCGTTGATTCGGACCGAGATGGTGCGCGCCCTGCCGAACTCGTGCACCAAGGAGCTCGCGAGGGTTCGCGCAAGGTCCTTGTTCGCCGAAGTGACGGCATCTTCGAGGTCGAGAATCACCTCGTCTGCGTTCGAAGAGAGTGCCTTGCGGGCCTTGCGCTCGTCTGAACCCGGAGCGACCAGGGACGCGCGGCGTCTGGTCGCGCGGTAGTGGTTCTCGTCCATAGTGTGTCGATTACCTCGATCTGGTGATCAAATGTACGGCCAGTTGCGAAATAGATGTGCTGCCGTGAACGGCGTTGATGTGCAGCGAACTGCCTCGATGCTGGCAGTTGCTGCGTATCGATGTCAAGGCGCGGTATTGACATTGCGCGAACAATATCGAAATATGGCCGTACAAACTTATTTCAAGTCGAGGCGGATTCATGCTCAAGCTCAACGACGAAGAGACATTCCTGATCGAAACCGTGCGCCGGTTCGTCGACCGAGAGGTCAAGCCCACGGTCCAGGAGGTGGAGCACGCGAACGAGTATCCCGAGAAGTGGATCGATCAGATGAAGCAGATCGGGATCTACGGCCTCGCGATTCCCGAGGAGTACGGCGGATCGCCGGTGTCCATGCCCTGTTATGCGCAGGTGACGCAGGAACTGTCGCGCGGATGGATGTCCCTGGCAGGAGCGATGGGTGGACACACAGTGGTCGCCAAGCTCATCTCGCTGTTCGGTACCGAAGAGCAGAAGGTGAAGTACCTGCCGCGAATGGCAACCGGCGAGATCCGGGCAACGATGGCCCTCACCGAGCCCGGCGGTGGTTCCGATCTGCAGGCCATGACAACCAATGCCAAGAGCGACGGCACAGATCTGGTCGTCAACGGCGCCAAGACATGGATCACCAATGCCCGCCGATCCGGCGTGATCGCCTTGCTGTGCAAGACCGATCCAAGCGCAAGCCCTCGTCATGCGGGCATCTCGATCGTTCTCGTCGAGCACGGCGAAGGCCTGACCGTGTCCCGCGACCTCCCGAAGCTCGGATACAAGGGCGTCGAGAGCTGTGAACTGTCCTTCGACAATTACCGCATCGCCGAGTCGGCCATTCTGGGTGGTACTCCCGGAAAGGGTTTCGGGCAGATGATGAAGGGGCTCGAGACCGGCCGTATCCAGGTGGCTTGCCGTGCACTGGGCGTCGCCACGGCCGCACTCGAAGATTCACTTGCGTACGCGCAGCAGCGCGAGAGCTTCGGCCAGCCGATCTGGAAGCACCAGTCGATCGGCAACTACCTCGCCGACATGGCAACGAAGCTGACGGCCGCGCGGCAGCTGACCTGGCACGCGGCGCAGATGTACGACAGCGGCGAGCGGTGCGACATGGAGGCAGGCATGGCCAAGCTGTACGCCTCCGAAGTGGCGATGGAAATCGCGTTGTCCGCCGTCCGCATCCACGGCGGTTACGGCTACTCGACGGAGTACGACGTCGAGCGGTATTTCCGTGATGCACCACTGATGATCGTCGGGGAGGGAACCAACGAAATTCAGCGCAACGTGATCGTTTCGCAGCTGGTTGCCCGCGGCGGTCTGTGACGGACCGGTGAGCAAGTAGGATCATGTCGCTATGAGCGGTAAGGAAAGAGAGACGGAGCCGGCGTACCAACGCCTCTCTCGTGAGCTTCGTCAGCAGATCTCTGCCGGTACCTACCGCGACGGCATTCAACTGCCCACCGAATCCGAACTGGCGCAGCATCACGGCGTGAGTCGGCAGACGGTCCGCCGAGCCTTTCACGATCTTGTTGCCGAGGGCATCGTGTACCGAGTACCCGGGCGCGGAACTTTCGTGACCGAGAACAGCGGCCGCTACCTCCGTCATCTCGGATCCATCGAAGATCTCATGAACCTTTCGCGGGACACGACGATGGAAGTGGTGTCACCGCTGCAACGGCGCGTGGACATCGAGGCGGCCAGTCGACTTCGGCTCGACACCGACGTCGTGTACACCGTGGTCTTCCGACGGATACACGAGGGAGTTCCGTTCGTGCAGACGACGGCGCATCTGCCGGAGGCGATAGCTCGGCAGATCATCGACCTGCCCGCCATGGCGGCCGGTGCGGTGAGCGCCAATACGGTGATCGGTCTGCTGGAACCGCTGATCGACAGTCCGATTGTCGAAGCAGCACAATCGATCACGGTGTCCCCGGCAACGGCAGACGTTGCCAGGGACGTCGATTGCGAGATCGGCCACGCCATGTTGCGGGTGGACCGTTTGTACTCCAACGCGCAGGGCGTTGCCAACGAGTTGTCGGTGAGCTATTTCTTGCCGGAGCAGTACACCTATCGGGTGACGCTGCGCCGCGGCGCACATTAGCGCTGCAGGTTTTCTTTGCTGTTCAACACCTTTCAGGAGAGAACTATGCGAATTTTCAACGGAATCGACGAAGTTGAGACGGCTGTCGGTGAGCACTTGGGCTACAGCGCGTGGTTTCCGGTCACACAGGATCGGATCGACAAGTTCGCCGACGCCACCGAGGATCACCAGTGGATTCACGTGGATCCCGAGCGCGCAGCGCAGGGTCCTTACGGCGGCACCATCGCCCACGGCTATCTGACTTTTTCGTTGTTGCCGGTGCTCGGCGCTCAGGTGATGCGTGTCGACGGAATCTCCATGACCGTGAACTACGGCAGCAACAAGGTGCGATTCCCCGAACCGGTCAAGGTCGGTTCTTCGGTGCGGGCAGGTGCGGAGATTCTTTCCTTCGAGCGCACCGCGAAGGGCGCGACGATTGTCGTGCGGTACACGATCGAAATCGAAGGAGCAGGTAAACCTGCGCTGGTGGCGGATACCGTGCGCCTGTTGGTCTCCTGAATCCTTTTCCATTCTTCCAGAACGAGATTCGAGGTCAGTTGTGAAACGAGCAGCATTGGTCGCGCCGGTCAGAACCGCGGTGGCCCGTTTCGGAGGGGCACTTCGTGACGTGCCTGCGGAAAGTTTGGCTGCCACTGTCGTCAAGGAGACCGTGCGTCGTAGCGGAATCGATCCGTCCCGCATCGACGACGTCGCGATGGGGCAGTCGTATGCCAATTCGGAGGCACCGTGCATCGGAAGGTGGGCGGCGCTCGAGGCCGGGTTGCCGATTTCGGTAGCCGGCTTCCAGACGGATCGCCGATGTGGAACGGGTCTGCAGGCCATCGTTACCGCGGCCATGATGGTCCAGACGGGTGCTGCCGACGTGGTTCTCGCGGGTGGCGTCGAATCGATGAGCGGGATCGAGCACTACACCACCGGAGCGCGGTGGGGCACCAAATCCGGTGGGCTGCAACTGTTCGACCGCCTCGATCGTGGTCGAGAGCGCTCGCAACCCGAGTGGCGATTCGGCCGGATCAGCGGAATGATCGAAACGGCCGAGAACGTCGCGACACGCTGCGGGATCACGCGGGAAGAGTCGGACGCCTTCGCCGTCGAGAGTCACCGAAAAGCTACACTGGCAAGAGAATCCGGCCGATTCGATGCCGAAATCGTCGCCGTCGAACTGACGGATCGAAAAGGGAACGTCACACAGTTTCGTGCTGACGAGGGGATCCGTCCTGATACCTCACTCGAAACCCTGGCACGGCTGCGTGCGGTGACCGAGGGAGGCGTCGTGACCGCCGGTAACGCCAGCCAACAGAATGACGCTGCGGCAGCGATGTTGGTGGTCGCCGAGGATCGTCTGGACGAGCTGGGGCTGGAACCCATCGGGTTCCTCGACAGTTGGGCCGCGGCCGGTTGTGAACCGGCGCTGATGGGCCTCGGACCGGTTGCCGCCGTCTCGAAACTGTTTGCTCGCACAGGGGCAGGCTTTGCCGACTTCGATCTGGTCGAGCTGAACGAGGCGTTTGCGTGCCAGGTTCTCGGCGTAGTGAAGGAATGGGGTTTCGAGGACCTCGATCGACTGAACGTCAACGGTTCCGGCATCTCGCTCGGGCACCCCGTGGGAGCGACGGGTGCGCGTATGGCAACAACCGCGCTTCACGAACTCGGCCGTCGCGGCGGCGGAAAAGCGCTGTTGACCATGTGTATCGGCGGTGGCCAGGGCATGGCGGCCGTGGTGGAGTCTGCCTGACGAGGTTCGCTTCTGGGTACACTTGCGGCGGGGGATCGGAAGTTCTACGGAGGCAGTCGGTTGACGAATGCAGGCGCAGCAGACACCAGTGGCGCGCTGAGCGTCGAGGATGTTCGTCGCGCCAGGGCTGCACTCGAGGGTCTCGATGTCACCAGTTGGTCCGGTCGCTTCGAGCTTCTCTCCGACGCCAACCGTCTGCGTCTGCTGCTCTGCCTTCACCACGCACCGGGTATCTGCGTCACGGATCTGTCCGTGGCGCTGGGGATGAGCGGCACAGCCGTCTCACATGCGCTGCGGCTACTGCGTAGCCAGGGGTGGGTGAGCGCGACGCGCGACGGCCGATCGATGCGATACCAACTGGCGGACGACACCGTTCACCAGCTGTTGCATTCGATCGGCGCCACACATTTTCACGACGAGTCACCCACCCCCGGGCACACGCACAGCTGAGCGTCTCTCAAGGAGTCGCGAAGAACTTCTCGACGGCCGGCGCAGCGTTCGGGTTTCCATTGGTGATTCCCGCGCCGACTCCGGCAACCGTGCCGATGACTCCACCGACGATGCAGCCGGCGATGAAGTTCGGGAAGATCGACAGGCAGCCGATTCCGACGCCGAGGTTGGCTCCGATGAGCGTCGACTGCACGCCGCCGTTGTTCCAGCCGATATTGACCTCGTTGGCCATCGTGTCGAACGCGGCTTGCTTCGGATCGTTACCGGGGAAGAGCATCAACGCCGCCTGGCTGTTCGACTCGGCGGTCGGGGTCAATAGGGGTTGGGACGGATCGAAGCCCGCATTCGGGGGCGCTGCGACCGCGGTGCCGGCTCCGGCGCCGACAGCGGCGACGACGAGTACGGACATGGTGAGAGTTCGGGACAGTTTCATGGGGACGGCCAATCTGTCTGTGTGGAACCAGTCGTGAATGGTGGCGGTGCAGTTCGTCAGCCTGAACTCCACCGTCTGGATCGATCGTGCGGACCTCCTCGGGCACAACGGGACCCGTCGTCTCCGCGCGACGGGCCGTGTTTGGTGGCTACCCGACTCCGGGTGCCCTGAAACCGCCCAGTCTCATTCGTTTTTCGACAACCGCGCGCGCAATTCTTCGACCTCGGCAGTAAGCCGATCGACCTCGGCTTGCAGGGGTTGGCGTGCCAGAGCGAGGGATTCGTCCATGCGCTCCTTGTCGAAGCGAGGTGTGATGTTTCGACTGCAGTTCCAGTCGAACGCTTCGACCTCGACGACGATGGAGCGCTGCGCTTTTGCTGTCATGGTGCCGCCGGGGACCTGCAAGAGTTGTTGCAGCAGTTCAGGGTCCTCGTCCGCTTCGATCACGTGTGCACGCCCGTAGATCTTCAATCTCGTTCGCGTCGGGTAATCGATGACGAACAGCGAGATGCGATTGTTCTCTTCCAGATTGCCGAGCGTCACGAACTGCTGATTGCCGGGGAGATCGGCGAATCCGATTCGATTCGGGCCCAACACATGCAGGAATCCGCGCGGGCCGCCGCGATGTTGGACGTACGGCCAACCGTCGGGAGTCACCGTGGACATGAAGAAGGAATCCACGGATTTCACGAATCCCTGAGCGCGGAAATCGAATTCCATCGGACCTTCGTCGGGCTGATCGAGCTTTGAACCGTAGACGGTGAAACTCCCGGTCGACCGCTGACGCTCCACCGCAGCGGGGGAGAAGGCGATGTGTGCGTATCGGGTCGACATTCTTTATCTCCTGGTGCTCAGTGCCAGCGGTGGTCGGCAACGGCAGTTCGCGGACCGAACTTGGGTTTGACGGCTTGGCCGCTGACCTGCAGAAGCCTCACGGCACGGTATCGATGCGGTTGGAGGGGAGCGAGGTACTGCACCATCTGGGCGTCGTCGATCGGTTCACCCAGGAGCGACCAGCCGACGACCGCAGCGAGGTGGTAGTCGCCGACCGAGAGTGCGTCGGAATCGCCGAAGGCGCGCTGAGCCACTTCCGCGGCAGTCCAGATCCCGACGCCGGGCACCGCTCGCAATCGTTTGGTCGCTTCGGCCCTGGGGAACGATGACGCCTGCTCGAGGCGGTCGGCGACCCGAGCGCACTGAACGATCGTCTTGGATCTCGCGGGATCGACATTTGCGCGATGAAACTCCCACGACGGCATTCGTCGCCATTGGTCCGCGGTGAGTGGAACTCGCATTCCGTCGGGCGCGGGGCCGGGTGGGCGCTCCCCGAATTTGGTCAGCAGCCGGCGCCATGCGGCAAACGCGTCGATGCCGTGGACGCGTTGCTCGAGGATCGCGGGAACGAGGGCTTCCATGACGCGTCCGGTGCGGCCGATGCGCAGATGAGGGAAGCGTCGATGAGCTTCGGCGAGCTTGGGATGCTCGGGCGCAAAATCTTCGGCCTCGTCGTCGAGACCGAGCAGAGCTTCGGCGCCGGTCAGAAATTCCGTGGCGCCGGGACCCCAGGCCTGTACCCGGACCGTATGGCGATCCGACTGCGTGATGCGGTAGGTCACAGGACCCGAAAGTTGGCGGGAAACTCGCCAGATCGCTCCGTCGGCTGACCGTCGATGTGCGGGGTCGCCGGGTCCGCGCTGATGCGGGCTGAGCGTCAGCGCGGCATCGAGCGGTCGCTGAGAAGTCACCGTGACTTCGTCGACCGGAGATAGCGGCGTCATCGAGGTCAGCGTATCGCCACCGTCCATCCTCCGTTAAGGCGTGTGTCGGTGGCGCAACGTATTGTCCGAGCCATGATCATCGTGAGCACCGACGGATCCTGTCTGCGAAACCCCGGCGGGGCTATCGGCTGGGCGTGGGTCAATCACGAGGGTCCGAGCATGTCCGGCGGAGAAGCGTCCGGCACCAATCAGATTGCCGAGTTGCGTGCGCTCTTCGAGGCCGTCGTCGCCCATCCCGGTGCTGATCCTCTGCTCATCGAATCCGACTCGCAGTACGCCATCAAGTGCGCGTCGGAATGGCTGCCGAGTTGGAAGCGCAAGGGCTGGAAGACCGCGAGCGGCGGGGCGGTCAAGAACCTGGAACTGGTGCAGAGCATCGACCGAGCCATCACCGATCGGGTCGGTCCGGTGCGCTTTCGTTGGGTGCGCGGGCACGTCGGCAACCACTACAACGAAATGGCAGACAAGCTGGCCGGCGAAGCCGCACGCGCCATCGTCTCGGGGGACATCGCATCGGTCCCGCTTGCTGCCCCGGTGAAGAAGGAACCGACCGCCGTGAACTCCCCTTACAAGGAGAAGTCCACGACGGCCGAAGAACCGGCAGATCTGTTCACACTTTTCTGAGCGGTTCAGAAACCGTCGGCAACCTGAACCAGCGCCCGGCCGGTGTACTTGCCTTCGCGTACCTGATCGATCACCGAGACGACGTCGCGGACGGCAACGAGGTTCGTGATCTCCTTCAGATGACGTGGGGCCAAGTCGGAGCCGAGACGGGCCCACAGCGCGCGACGGGGTTCGATCGGCATCAATACCGAGTCCATGCCCAGCAGTGAGACTCCGCGGAGAATGAACGGCAGCACGGTCGTAGGCAGCGCGGCGCCGCCGGTCAATCCGCTGGCGGCCACAACACCGCCGTAGTTGATCGTGCTCAGAACGTGAGCGAGGGTCTTCCCACCGACGCAGTCGACCGCCGCCGCCCACTGAGATTTTCCGAGCGGGCGAGGCTTGGCGTCTGGATCTTCGGGGAGCCGGCCGATCACCGAAGACGCACCGAGTGACGTCAGAAGGTCTGCCGCGCCTGGCTTGCCGCTGGAGGCGACCACGTCGAAGCCCGCGCTTGCCAGAAGGTCGACACTGACGGTGCCGACTCCGCCGCTCGCGCCCGTCACCAGGACGGGACCGTCGGCGGGCTTCACTCCGCTGGCCAGAATGGCTTGGACGCTCATGGCTGCGGTGAATCCTGCCGTGCCGATCGCAGCAGCGTCGGCGGTGGAAATGCCGTCGAGCTTCACGACCCACTCGGCAGGCAAACGGGCGATCTCGGCGTAGCCGCCGTTGCGGGCGGTCCCGATCTCGTAGCCATGTGCGACGACCTTGTCTCCCGGGGCGAATGCGTCGGACTCGGAGGCAATGACCTCGCCGGCGACGTCGATGCCGGGGACGATCGGGTACTCGCGAACCACCCCGCCTTTCGGCGTGACCGCGAGCGCGTCCTTGTAGTTGACGCTCGAATACTCGACGCGAATGGTGACCTCACCTGCCGGGAGGAAGGATTCGTCGACGGTTTCGGGGGCGAAGTCGATGGTGCCGTCGCTTTCGCGGGCGACCCAGGCGTTGAAAGTAGTCATGGGTCGAACATAAAGGCCTTCGGCCCTGTGCGCCTTTTTGGTAGTGCGAACTACCGGAAAGGCGCACAGGGGCGGAGCCCCTAGATCAACACAGGGGCGGAGCCCCTAGATCAAGCTGCCCTCATGCACCGCTCGATCGAATGCCGGCAGCGGACTACCGTCGCGCAGGGTTGTCGCCAATGCCGGATCGGCGAGGTGGAGACGGCCGATCGCGATCAGATCGAACTCTCCACTGCCGATGCGCTCCTCGAGCTGTGGGATGTTGTCGACGACAGGGGCGACGCCTTCGATGCGGCTGTCCCGCAGCGACTTTCCGATACCGACGCTGCCGACGGCCATCGTGACGGCGCCGGTCAATTTTTTCGCCCAACCGGCCAGCGAGAGATCGCTGCCTTCGAAGGCGGGGACGTCGAAGCGCCTGATGCTGGCATCGAGAACGTCGACTCCGGCGTCGACCAGCGCGCCCAGGATGACGCCCAACTCCTCGGGGGTCTCCGCGATCTTCGCGGTGAAATCCTGCTGCTTGTGCTGCGAGAAACGGTAGATGATCGGCAGATCCGGTCCGATGGCCGCGCGGATCGCAGCGACGACGGCGGCCGGGAACTTGGTTCGACGCTCCAGGTCGCCGCCCCACGCGTCGTCGCGCTGGTTGGTGCCCTCCCAGAAGAAGGAATCGAGGAGGTAGCCGTGACCGCCGTGGATCGCGATACCGTCGAAGCCGAGTTCGACGGCGTGCTTCGCGCTACGGACATACGCGTCGATGACGTCCTGGATGTCTTGCTCGGTCATCGCTTCGGTGCTCGCCTGCGCGCGTTCGACGTAGGCCGCGGAGTACGAGGTGACGCCGAGCGGACCCCACTCGCCCGAGGGACGCATCGGCTTGAGCGAAGGGTCCATCTGCGTCATCGCGCCCCACAGAGGCCCGACGTGCCAGAGCTGAGGCACGATCTTGCCGCCCGCAGCGTGCACGTCGTCGACTACCTTCCGCCATCCGGCCTGAGCAGCGGGAGTGTGGAGGTTGGGGACGTTGGCGTGGTCGACAGCAGTCTCGTGATCGATCGCGACGCCTTCGGTGACGATCAGTCCGGTACCGCCCTCGGCGCGTCGGCGGTAATAGTCGGCGACGTCGCGGCCAGGCACGCCCTCGATGGAGTACGTGCGCGTCATCGGCGACATGACTATGCGGTTGGACAATTCGAGCGAACGGATGCGGAGCGGTTGAAACAGCGGGTTGGTCACTTCGTCACAGCGCTTTCATGAATCGGAAGAATCCGGGGTCCTGGTCGACACGGAGCCGGGTGAGGGTTCGGTAGCTGATCAGCCACTTGCCGTCTTCTTTGCGGTATTCCTCGTGGTAGTGGCCGTAGCCGTGCAGGTGTAGTTCTTTCTCGCCGTCGTTCCACCACAGCATGTCTTCCATCGCCCAGATACCGGTTGCGGTGGTGGGTGAGGTCAGCACGATTTCGGGAGTGTGTGCGTGGTGCGCCGTGGTGAGGGGGATGTCGCCGTCGAGCATGTTCCGAATTGCCGCGGTGAGTTTGTCGATGCCCACTACCTGGTTCGAGGTGTCACCGGTCTTGGGTTGCTTGTCTGTCGGGAGTCCGCCCCACGTCTCGCTGACGACGTCTGCGGTGTGCAGGGTTGGGTAGACGTGCCACTGCTTGGTGTCCATGCAGCGTAGGCGCGCGGCGAAGACACGATTGATTTCCTCGATTGCGAGCAGTTCCTCGACGGCACTGATCGATCCCACTTCGGACTCGGCCTGAGACATTCAACCTCCAACGGTGATCGGCAAGATGGGTTCACATTCGGGTGCTCAACGCGGGCCGTCAACGACCTGTCCCGGTGAGCGCGACGGCACTCGGTATGGTCGAGCGAACGAAAGGGGTGTCAGACGTGTGTACCGAAGAGGTCCCATCAACCGGACCGGAGGAGATCGCCGAGGTTCGGGCTTTCTGGCGCGAGTTGGGTGTTCCTGGCGTGATCGACGTCCATACCCATTTCATGCCGAAGAGCGTCATGGACAAGGTGTGGGGCTACTTCGATTCAGCGGGACCGATGATCGGTCGACCATGGCCGATCGCGTACCGACTTGCCGAGGAGGAGCGGGTACACCGTCTCCGCGAGTTCGGTGTCCGGGCTTTCACGTCGATGATCTACCCGCACAAGCACGCGATGGCAGAGTGGCTCAATCAGTGGGCTGTCGAATTTGCCGCGCAAACACCTGATTGCCTGCACACGGCCACGTTCTACCCCGAGGAGTCGGCGGCGTCGTACGTCGGAAAGGCCCTGGATTCGGGCGCGCGAATCTTCAAGTCCCACATCCAGGTCGGAAACTACGACCCGAACGACCCTCTGCTCGACAAGGTCTGGGGTCAGCTCGAGGACTCCGAGACGCCCATCGTGATCCATTGTGGATCGGGACCGGCGCCGGGGGAGTACACGGGACCTGATCGCATTGCTTCGCTGCTCGCACGGTACCCGCGC
Source organism: Rhodococcus sp. UFZ-B548 (assembly GCF_903819475.1). Lineage (NCBI taxonomy): Bacteria > Bacillati > Actinomycetota > Actinomycetes > Mycobacteriales > Nocardiaceae > Rhodococcus > Rhodococcus sp. UFZ-B548. The sequence goes on along the minus strand of NZ_CAIJDS010000005.1, from coordinate 9,097 downwards.
CTGTCGTTGATCGTCGCCCACATGGGGATGCCCGAGTACAGCGAATTCCTCGATCTGGCAGAGGCTTACGGCAACGTCCGCCTGGATACGACCATGGCGTTCACCGATTTCACGGAAGAACAGTGTGCCTTCCCGAAGGCGGACGTATCACGGCTCGTCGACATGCAGGACCGGATTCTGTTCGGTAGCGACTTCCCGAACATTCCGTACCCGTATCTCGCAGCCTTGCAAGCGGTTACGCGCTTCGATCTCGGAGACGAATGGCTGCGAGCCGTCGTGCACGACAACGCTGCGAAACTCTTCTCGGTGAGCTGAGCCCACCGAGAAGTATTTCGCTCAGCGCAATTTGATGCTGCCGCCGTCGGCCATCAACGTCTGTCCGGTCATGTACTTGGAATCCTCACTCGCCAGGAATACCACGACGGGAGCGATGTCGGTTTCGGGATCACCGATGCGTCCGAGAGGTACCTTGGCAACCGATGCGGCTGCGCGCTCGGGGAAGGCTTCCTGCCACTTGACGACGCCTTCGGTGGCGGCGAACGGGCAGACCACGTTGACCCGAATGCCTTCCGGCGCCCACTCGTTGGCGACGACGCGCGTCAGGCCTCGCACAGCTTCCTTGGCCGCAGCGTAGGACGTCTGGGTGGGCATTCCGTCCAAACCTGAACCCGATGCGAAGTTGACGACCGAACCCTTGGTCTTCGCGAGTTCGTCGTGGCACGCCTGCATCAGGTGGACAACGGGGTAGAAACCGGTGTTGAAGGACAGGTCGAACATGTCCTGCGTGGTTTCGAGCAACGGAGCCTGACGGGATGCGTGAGCGTTGTTCACCAGGATGTCGAGCTTGCCGAAAGCCTCGAGCGCGGCGTCACGGATCTGCTCGGCCGAACCGGCGGCAGCAAGGTCGACGTTCAGGAACTTGCCGGAGCCGGCCAGTTCTTGTTCGAGGGCCTGGCCCTGCTCGTCGTTGATGTCGACGAACAGGACCTTCGCGCCTTCACGGGCGAAGACTCGGGTGATGGCACGACCGATTCCACCGGCGCCGCCGGTGACGATCGCTACCTTGCCGTTCAACCTCATGAAAACGCTCCTCTTCGTAAGTGCTGCTTAAACTGTTGCGGTCTCGTCGACTGCAAGTGCGATCTTTTCGAGGCCGGCGATGCTGTAGGCAGCGTAGGTTTCGTACGGCCCACGGCCGGAGAAGTAAGACGAGAGCTGACCACCGAGTTCTTCGACGGTGAACGCGGATCCGGCTGCGTCGAAACGGTTCTCGACCTTGGGTGCTTCCATCAACGCCACCATCTTGCCGTAGACGACGAAGACCTGTCCGTTGATCTCGTCGGAATCGGGGGATGCGAGGTAGCTGACCAGGGTCGCGACGCGCTCGGGTGCAAGCGGATCGAGGCCGACGACGCCGGTGTTGTTCTCGCCGAAGGCTTCTGCCGTCATGGCGGTGCGGGCACGGGGGCAGATCGCGTTCGTGCGGACGCCGTAGCGGGAGAGACCTGCTGCGCTCGAGAGCGTCAGAGCGGTGATGCCGGCCTTGGCTGCCGAGTAGTTGGGCTGTCCGGCGCTGCCGAAGAGGAAGGCCTCGGAAGAGGTGTTGATGATGCGGCCGTAGACCGGTGCGTCGGCTGCCTTGCTGGCTGCGCGCCAGTGGACTGCGGCTGCGTGCGAGGTGGCGGCGTGGCCCTTGAGGTGCACGCGGATGACGTCGTCCCAATCGGATTCGGTCAGGTTGAAGATCATCTTGTCGCGCAGGATGCCTGCATTGTTGACGAGGATGTCGAAGGATCCGAAGTTCTTGACAGCCTCTTCGATGATGCGCCCGCCGAGCGACCAGTCGGAGACGTCGCCGGTGATGGCGAGTGCCTGTCCACCTGCGGCCTTGATCTCGTCGACCACGTCGTTGGCCGCTGCACCCATGTCGTTGACGATGACGGCTGCACCGGCAGCCGCGAGTCCGAGTGCTTCGGCGCGACCCAGGCCGGCGCCGGCGCCGGTGACGGCGGCAACTTTGCCTTCCAAGCTCAGTGATTGCGTCATGTCGTGCTCCTTCGATCCGGTCTGCCGGGTAGGTACAGCAAAATTAGTATTCATTCTAATTTGAAGTCGAGAGTTCGGCAGTCTTTCCGAAAAAATCATTCGATCAAGATCAGAATTAGTTCTAGTTTTGAGCAGAAGTTTGACCAACTGAGGAGCAGTCTCACTCAGCGGGAGCGGTGATCTGGGTCACGAGCGCTGCATGCCACCTTGGGTCGACGCGGCGATCCCACCGCGTACGCGTTTGCGTCACCACCGATCCGCTCAGTTCTCGGCCGCATTCGTCGGCTCCAGGGTCGGATAGTTCTCACCGAAAACGCAGTACGGTCGGCCCCGAATTCACCGGGCCGGACATCAAGGAAGGCACCAGCAGTGTCACTGAATTTGGCAGATCTGTACGAGGGCATTTCGGATCTGATTCCGGACCGCACGGCGCTCGTGTGCGATGGCCGTCGTCGCACCTACGTCGAACTGGACGAGGGATCGAACCGCATTGCCCGCCACTTGGCGAGTGTCGGTGTCGGGCCGGGCGATCACGTCGCTCTGCACATGCGCAACAGCGTCGAGTTCGTCGAGAGTTTGCTCGGCTGCCTCAAGATTCGTGCGGTCCCGATCAACGTCAACTATCGCTACGTCGACGCCGAACTGACCTATCTGTACAACGATTCGCAGTCGGTGGCACTGATCGTGGACGAGGAGTTCGTTTCCGTCGTGGAGACGGTTCTCCCGGCCGCGCCCGGCATCAAGCACGTCGTTGTCGTCGGCGAGTCAGCCGTCCGCGATATCGAAGGCGTCGACGTCGTTCGATTTGCCGACGCTGCCGCGGAGCAGCCCGCCACTCGTGACTTCGCGCCCCGCAGCAACGACGACCTCTTTGTCATTTACACCGGCGGCACGACGGGGATGCCCAAGGGTGTCATGTGGCGTCATGAAGACTTCTACTTCGCGGCGCTCACCGGCGGAAATCCGTTCGGTCCGCCGCACACGACCGCACAGGCTCTGTTCGCCGCGGTGCCGAACGTTCCCGCGATGAACATGCTCAGTACCGCACCCCTGATGCACGGTGCGGCGTCGTACTCGCTGTTCACCGGATTCTTCATGGGCGCCAACGCAATTCTCATGGCGCGGTTCGACGCGAAGACGACCCTGCAGCTCGCCGGGAGTGAGAAGGCCGTCTCCATCACCGTCGTCGGAGACGCGATGGCCCGTCCGCTCGCAGACGAATTGGCAGCAAACGCAGCAGATTACGACCTCGGCACGGTCGGCATGGTCTCGTCCGGCGGGGCCTTGTTCTCGCTCTCACTGCGGGAGCAGCTCAAGTCGATACTTCCGAACCTGGTGATCCGCGACGGATTCGGCTCCTCGGAGTCGGGCGTCGACGGCAATCTCGAGATCGGCGAAGACGGCCTGATGCGCATCGCCGCTCGCGACGAGACCCGCGTCGTGGACGAAAGGATGCGGCCGCTGGAGCCGGGATCGCCCGAGACCGGTTACATCGCTCGCAGTGGTCACGTGCCGGTCGGTTACTTCAACGATCCGGTCAAGACCGCGGCTACGTTCCCGGTGATCGACGGGGTGCGGATGTCGGTGCTCGGCGACGTCGGGCGCGTGGAAGCCGACGGCTCGATCGTCCTGCTGGGGCGTGGTTCTCAGTGCATCAACACCGGCGGGGAGAAGGTGTACCCCGAAGAGGTCGAGCAGGCACTCAAGAGTCACCCGGCGGTGCTCGACGCTCTGGTCGCGGGAATTCCGGATGCGAAGTTCGGTGAGCGCGTCGCTGCGGTCATCACGACCCGCGAAGGCTTCGACGTCCCGGACGCTGCCGAGATCGGTGAGCATTGCGCGTCGCAGGTCGCTCGGTACAAAGTGCCGCGCACCGTCATGAACGTTCCGTCGATCAGGCGTTCTCCCAGCGGAAAGGCCGACTATCGCTGGGCCAAGGCCACTCTCGCCGAGCAAGTTTCCTAGTCCGGCCGGAGCCATCCAGCGCGTTTGTGAGGGACGCGTTGGGTGGCTCTGGTGCTCTAGCCTGTCACCGTCAGAACCAGCAGAGCGACGTTGAGTGCAACGATCAAGCCGGCCGCAATCCATGCCGCGACGGTCGTGAACGGGGCATTGCGCGCGTCGCCCATGAGTTCGGAGTCCGAGGTCATTCGCACCAGCGGGATGATCGCGAAGGGGATGCACAGGCTCAAGACCACTTGGCTGAGCACGAGTGCCAGCGTCGGGTCGACGCCGAGTCCGAGCACGATCAGTGCCGGGATGAGAGTGACGATTCGGCGTGTGATCACCGGAATGCGAATGGCCAGAAGACCATGCATGATCTCGGCGCCGGCCGCGCACCCCACGGAGGTCGACGCGAGTCCGGAGGCGAGGAGTCCGATCGCAAACACCACGGCTACACCCGGACCGAGTGAATTCTCGATCGCGGCATGCGCGCCGTCGATGGTGTCGGTGCCGGGTACTCCGCGCAGCGCCGAAGCGGCCAGAAGCAGCATGCCGATGTTCACGCCACCGGCGATGATCAACGCGACGACGACATCCCAACGGGTGACTTTGAGTAGTCGCTGCAACCGTGGCCCGGGTTTGATGTGGCCGTGGCGATCACGTGCCAATGCGGAGTGAAGGTAGATCGCGTGCGGCATGACCGTTGCTCCGAGCATGCTTGCGGCGAGCAGTACGGTCTCGGTTCCTTCGAAGCGGGGGACCAGTCCGGCGACCGCTTCGCTGCCGGAGACGTCGGTGAAGGCGAGCCCGGTCAGGAAGCCGATGGTGATGATGGCCAGCAATCCCATGACCACGAACTCGAAAGTGCGCTGTCCGCGCCGACTTTGGATCGTCAGGATCACCATCGACACGCATCCGGTGATCAGCCCGCCGAGGAAGAGCGGGATGTTGAAGAGCAGGTTGAGTGCGATGGCGCCGCCGATGACCTCGGCCACGTCGGTCGCGATCGCCATCATCTCGGCCTGGAGCCAGAAGGCGCGGCGGTTGTTCTTACGCAGGCGCTGACCCAGCATTTCGGGCAAGGATCTGCCGGAGACCAGCCCGAGTTTCGCGGAGAGGTACTGCACCAGGACGGCCATTGCATTGGCGAGTACCAGCACCCAGATGAGGAGATAGCCGTACTTCGCGCCGGCGGTCAGGTTGGCGGCGACGTTGCCCGGATCGACGTACGCGATTGCCGCGACGAACGCCGGACCGAGCAGGGCGATGGATCTCCCCGTAGGTCGTCGGCGCGGAGTCGTCGGCTTTTGCGTACTGGTGCTCATCGGTCTCCTGGTCACACGTACTCGGACCTGTTGGTTCGAATATGTGAACTATAGAGTTCGGGGAGCCGAACTTTCAACAGCTGTGCGCGGTCAGCGACCCCAGAGGGTCCCTAACCGCGCACAGGGGGTTAGGCCGTCACCCCGGCGGCCAGGAGAGCGCGGGCCTCGGGTCGGCCGTCGAGGAGGGCGTTGGTACGCAGTTCGACTTTCCACTCGCCGTCGGTCTTGATCAGCTCCCAGCGGTTGGCGGTGATGCGGAGGACCTTGAACCCCGTCGGGTTCTCGGGGTCCTTGATGACCAACTGCGAATGGCAGGTCGCGACGGCCTTGTTGCCGTCGATGCGGATGTGCGCGGGCGTCATCATGTGAGCGGCGCCGTTCATGATCCAGTTCTGGTGAGAGGCGCTGTGAACCATCGCGCGCAGTTCGCCGCGGCCGTGCATCGCGCCGGTGTCGACGTCGTAGACACCGTCCTCGAGCCACAGGTTCGCGACCTCGTCGGCTGATCCACTGTCGACGGCAGGGCTGTACGTGGTCAGCAGTTCGGTGATCGCGAGCTTGTCCTCGAGCAATTCCACTCGGGCGAGCAGAGATTCGATCAGGGCGGTCGAGTCGGTCATCGGTACGTCCTTTGCATTGGATTGTCGGCAAATCAGGAAGTGGTGAAAGAGAAGCCCTCGGCGAGGGCGATTCGGTGAAGTTCTTCGAGTTGTTCGCAGTAGTGCTCGACGCTTCGAGCGCCGACCGAGCAACTGGCTATGGTCGCCCCGGCGTCACGGACGCGTGTCAAAGCGCGAAGGGCGGATTCGCGATTGCCGAGGGGGTCGAGCGGAGCACCGGCGGGAAGCACTACGTCGAATCCGTCGGGGAGCGTCGTGGCGTCGAGCATTTCCTTCAGTTCGGAGAATCGCAGCCCGAACGGCACCCACCCGTCGCCGTGTGTGGTGGCCCGGCGCAACGATCTCTTGGTCCGGCCGCCGATCCAGAGGGGCACACGTTTCTGGACGGCATGGGGTTCGACGACAAATCCGGAGTAGTCGTAGAACTCGCCGTGATACTCCGGAGTCGGAGTCGACAGTGATGCTCGAAGTGCTGCCAGAGCGTCGTCGGCACGTGCTCCTCGGTCGACGAACGGAGCATTTATGAGATCGAATTCTTGTTTCAGAGTCCCCACTCCGAGACCGAGTATCAGGCGTCCGTTGCTGACGCGATCAAGCGTTCCGTAGCGCTTGGCGATCTCGAGGGGGTGGTGATAACCCAGTACCAGCACCTGCGTCGCCAGGAGGATCCGCGACGTGCGTGCGGCCAGGTAACCCAGCGTGGCGAGCGGATCCCAATAGGTTCCGCCGCGTTCGGTGGCAATTTCTTCGGGAACCGCCACGTGTTCACTGCAGGTCAGATGATGGAAACCGAGTCGATCCGCCGTGGCAGCCACTGTGGCGATCTCGCCGATGTCAGCACTCGCCTCCCACTCCGAACGCGTGCTCGGGTGCTGAATCAGGACCGGCGTGACGATTCCCAGGTGCATCGGGCGTTTATAGCGCTCCCACCGACGCGGCGACGGGTGAATTACCGCTGATCGGGATCGAAACGACCGATTCACTTTCCAGAAACTGTGACCTGGGTTATAGTCGGTAGAATCAATTCCAGTTTTCGGGAGGCGTCCATGACCATCGTTGACATGAACGACACACTGTCCACCGTCCAGAACGCCGCCGGGCAACCCAAGAAGGATCTGCCGCCGTCGATGGTCGAGCGGATGACATTGATTCTCGACGCCTTCGACGGCCGCGCCGCGCGGCTGACGCTGGAAGAAGTCGCGTGCCGCACTCAGTTGCCGCGGTCCACCGTCCACCGCATTCTCGATCAGCTCGTCAAGCTGGACTGGGTCGATCACGCATCGTTCGGCTACTGCCTCGGGCGCCGCGCGCTCGGCCTCGGTGGTGGCGACGGCGGCCACAGCCAGATTCGCGAAGCCGCAGCACCGCTTCTGCACGAACTGCACCTGCAGACCGGCATGGTCGTTCACCTGTCGGTGCTCGACGGACGCGAGAGCGTCTACCTCGACAAGGTCGGCGGACGATTCGCCGCGGCGCTGCCATCCCGCGTCGGCGGCAGAGTGCTCGCTCATTCGACGGCCGGCGGCAAGGCGATGCTGGCATGGATCGACCCCGAGCGCGTCGACGCTCTGTTCGGGTCGGCACTTCCCCGCTGCACCGAGAACACCATCACCGACGTCGCCGTGCTCCATCAGGAACTGAACCGCATCCGTCAGCGTCGGGGACTGGCTTTCGAACGCGGGGAGTCGGCGCGTGGAGTCGCATGTGTGGCTTCGGCAATTCGCGGACACGAGGGTCCCGTCGGCAGCATCGCGTTGTGTGGTGACATGCGGACCGCTCAGCTCGAGCGAGTTGCTCCGCTGGTCGTCGATGCGGCTCGCGAGGTCTCGCGGACGTTGTACCCCGAACTGGGTGCTCCTCGACGCGGCCGCAAGACGCCTCCCGTTCCGACCAATACGTTCTCGGCGGAGACGATGGATCGCCTGCTGGCAGCGTCGTCCGACCACTGGATCTGACGTATTTTGATCGACTTGTCTCGCTGATCGGGACGAGTCATAGCAGCTCAGCGGTACTGATGGCACCGTTCGGACCATGACGACTGAACTGAGCTACGAGGGAACCCTGAAGGAACTGCAGACCGATCTCGGTGTGCTCCGGTACCACGAAGCCGGCGACGGCCCGCCGCTCCTGCTGCTGCACGGTTCGGGCCCCGGTGTCACGGGTTGGCGTAATTACCGCGGCGTTCTCGCGGACTTCGCGGAGCACTTCCACTGCTACGTTCTCGAGTTCCCCGGATTCGGCGTCAGCGATCCCGGCCCCGACCACCCGATGATGATGGCGCAGGCATCGGTGGGGATGTTCCTCGACGGCCTCGGCCTCGGACCTGTCCACATGATCGGCAACTCCATGGGCGGCATCGTCGCCACCAAGGTCGCGATCGACGAACCGCACCGGGTGAGCAAGCTCGTCACCATCGGCGGCATGGGAAAGAACACCTTCTCGCCGGGCCCCGGTGAAGGCATCAAACTTCTCATGGAGTTCACCGACAACCCCACTCGCGAAGCTCTCGTCCGCTGGTTGCATTCGATGGTCTTCGACCGCGCCGTCGTCACCGAGCAGCTCATCGAAGAGCGTTGGGCCCTGGCCACCGAGCCGACGACGCTCGAGATCGCCCGACGTATGTACAGCAGCAAGGCCATGGCCGCCATGGGCGCGGCTGCCGCTGCGTCGACCGCCGTGCCGTACTGGGCGCAGCTGAACAAGATCAAGGCGCCGACGCTGTTGACCTGGGGACGCGACGACCGCGTCAGCCCCGTGGACATGGCGATACTGCCGATGCGCGACATCCCCAACGGCGAAGTTCACATCTTCCCCAACTGCGGACACTGGACGATGATCGAAGCCCGTGACGCCTGGGTCGCGTCCGTTCTGGCATTCCTGACGCGTCCAGAAGCCAAGTAAGGGGCTTCGCCCCCGTGCGCCTTTTAGGTAGCTCCCACTACCAAAAAGGCGCACAGGGGGTGCTCCCACTCACCGGGAAGCGTTTCTGCACTTCGGCGGGCTACCTGCCACCGTTTCACCAACAGATTTTCATTCTGCCCAGGCACTCGCCGGGTAGCGAAACCAGAAAGCCGGAAAAATCATGGGTCAGGTTCTGGACAACATCTCACAGTTCGCCGACGAGATCCGCGCCGACGGAGTCGAGGGCGACAAGCTGATGCG